>DMRV01000420.1 GCA_003456455.1 Flavobacteriales bacterium | reverse complement strand
CTCTGGGTCAACCAACTTAACAGCTGATTTTGGTGCAGGAAGACCATACTTCACATACGCAGTTTTGGCTTCTGCTCCGCTTGCAGGAACAACCGTTAAAGGCTTGCTACGTGCAGCCATAATGCCACGCATGTTAGGAATACGCTGCTCGGCCATTCCTTTAGATGCACTTGCAACCAACGGCAATTTCACCTCAACCACTTCGGAACCACCTTCAATGCTTCTATCAAGTGTTGCAGTGTCTCCGTTTACTTCCAATTTAGAAGCAAGAGAAATATAAGGCAGGTTCATGAATTCAGCTAGCATTCCGCCAACCTCAGAACCGTTATAGCTGATGGTTTCTTTTCCAAGAAGAACCAAGTCAAAACCTTTATCAGCAGCATACGCTGAAATTTCCTTTGCAATTACAAAAGAATCGGCAGGGTTCACATCGATTCTTACCGCTTCGTGAGCACCTAATGCCAGAGCCTTTCTGATAACAGGGTCAGAAGTTGCATCTCCAACGTTGATAACTGTAACGGTACCTCCGCCAGCTTCAACCAATTCCAGCGCGCGTACAAGCGCGTACCACTCATCGTATGGGTTAACAATCCATTGGATTCCTTCCTCGTTGAATTTTGAATCTCCATCTGTGAAGGCAATCTTGGACGTAGTATCAGGCACTTTGCTGATAGGGACTAAGATTTTCATGCTATATATATATTGAGTTACTGTTTTTCAAATCGAGCGCGAATTTAAGGATTAAGAAGCGCAATTTCTAGCTGAGTTTAGTCAGAATATGTACGGAGAATAAACCCTCTAAAACAGGAATTGTTTAGTGGTTTTGTTCAAGACTACTCCGCATTCACCGTAACTGTACTCGAATTAACGCGATTGCTTTCGTTACCTGCTCGGTCAACTACCCAAATGGTGTAGCTAACCGATTCGCTTGCGCCACCATTTATGATGGCTGCGTTGGGTAACGTCACGTTCAAGTTTCCTTGTATAGCGATGTCAGAGTTGTCTGGCGCCAATTGCTGTATGCGAAATCCGTATGTAACCTGATTGCGTGAGTCTTGAATGAAAAGGTTGTTTTCGTCTGTATTATTCTGTCCGAGGTCACCATTACCGTCTCGGTAAGAAAGCGTGAAGTATAACGAGTCCTGATATTCCGTTACCACGTTTGGAACAACACTTTCAAAAGCAATTTCGGGCACTTCGCTAATCTCCGTGAGCTTATCGCAAGAGCTTAAAACGCAGGCCATAAAAACGGCTATCCAAATTGGATTTTTCATTATGGAAGAGTGTAAAATGACCAGAACGTTTTGATTTGAATCACCATTTCATCACGTGGCATTTCTGTTATTCCATCGCCATCGCTTACGGTATATCGCATGTAAACTACCTCGTCTGAATTAAAGAGAGATGCATTTAGTTGTACATACCAAATTTCAAACCCTGGAATGGAAAAATACTGAGCAGTTCGTTCTTGATAACCGGGAGCTGAAGGGGAAAAGTCATCCTCATCGTACGAGAATCTGAGTTTGTTAATCTCCAGGCTTGCAAGAGCTGTGCTGTCATCTTCAATAGCAATCAGCATCGCAAAATTCTGATTGGCGTTCAGTACAAATGGATTGTAATAAATGCCGTCAATTCTATTACCAGCGGCAGAAAGCGGAAAACCTGCGTTGGCTGCAGCAATAACTGCGGAAAGCTCAAACGTATCAACAGCCGCGAAGTAGGAGATTTGAGGCGCTTGATTAGGATATTGAGCCACTTCACCAAACATATTTTTGGCGCCATTCATAATCCAATTCTCAATGCGTGTCACGTATTCGTTTTCTAATGGAACACCGATATTATCCTGCGGCATTCTGTCATTCGGATTAACAAAACAGCAGTTGGTTATTCGTTCGTGAAGTACAGATTGAGCGGTGTCGTTTGGTATAACGCGGTATATGAAAGTAGAATCGGCATTGTTCTTAATAATGGGTGCATAAACCATCGTGGACGTACTGCTTTGCACGGTTCTAAAATCAGGCTCGAAACTTCCGTCATGACATCCCGGAACGGAACATCTTGGTCGTAAGATGTCCTTGTGTATAGCTACAATATTATTTGGGTCAAGCGTGTCGATTGGCGCTGGAGGTGTAGGGTAAACAATATCGTCATACGGATTTGGCGGAATCACCGTTTCCTTATTGCAACCAATAAAAAGGAGTGTTGCCAACATGGTTGATAAAGCCAATAGCACTGATATGTTTTTCAATCCGAACCTCATACCAGAGCCGCGTTTAATGGTTGGCCAGGGAGCATCCCTGAAACATCATCATAAAAACCGAGAATTTTGGCAATTGTAGGAACAACATCAATGCTCTCGCCTTGTACTTGATTAATGACCTGATTCTGAATAACCTTGCCACTCGGCCCAGTCATCAAACAGAAAATCTCTCTGGACATTTCGTCATTTGTATGGTCTAAAGCATAGCGGCCATACGGGTCAATAACGGTGTTTGGTTGTGCGTTTCTTCCATGTTCTGGCACGGCAATCATGATGGTGTTATCAGCCATTCCGGGCGTGTTTTGAATTGTTTGCCACAAATGCGCCATCGAGTAATCTGAACGCACCAAATTGTTGGCGTATGAAGTGAAATTCGTGTGACACACATCCACATCTTGCATATTCACCACCATAAGTTCTGGCTTGAAACGCTCAATCACTTTCTCGGCAAAGAAAATGTTGAACATATCGCCACTCATACCACCAACTCCCCATGGGTTGTTGTACTGACCCGCAACTGCTTCATCAAAAGAATCGAGTAGAAACTGCTGAACCAAAGGATTGTCTGCTTGTGCGTTTGCTATTCCAGCAGAGCCTGGAATGGTCTGGTTATCAAAGTTATTATCGAAGAACCCACGCATTTCGCCTACCAAATCATGTTGGTTTTGACTAAATGTTTTTGGGTTTCCAAGCGCAGCATATCCGGCATTACTAATAATGGAAGCGGGTTGAATGTAATTTGCTCCGTACTGCGCGCCATATTCTGGATGGCTGCTATAATTCAGTGCTGGATAAGGCCCGAGCGCGTTGCTAACCCACCATGCATTTAGTGCATTTGCCTCAGGGCTTGTGTGTTTGCGGTAATACTCAAATATGGTAGGAGTGTTAGGTCGCTGGCGAATGTTGATGTCTGCCAAATTATAAACACCAGTCATAACCGAAGAATGTCCGCTAAAGTGCCCTGTTGGACCTTGAGCAAATCGGAACTCCTTAAAAAGCGTTCCCATTTCTTGCAAACGAGAACCTCCTACCTGACCAAGCGATGTAACGCCTGAAGCGATATCAGCCGAAATACTTTCACTTCCAAAAAGTGTGTTGGGCATCAGGTTTCCATCTGCTTTATGAACCGATTCTAAGTTTCTGACGCCACCAGCAAATAGGCAGAACACTACGTGGTCAACAACGCGTGTTCCAGTGGCAGCAAATAATCTTCCCGAAGGAAGAATATAAGGAGCTACAAATGCTCCTGCGGTAGCGGCCGTTGCCTTTTTTATAAAACCTCTTCTTTTCATGGTTGTAGAATCAGTAGTAACGGTATTCGTTGGAGGTCATTATGGCGTAATAAATGAGTTC
>DMRV01000355.1 GCA_003456455.1 Flavobacteriales bacterium | reverse complement strand
AATGAAATCGTTCATCAATAAAGGAATTCACGAAGTATTGAAGCTGGCACGTAAGCCTGTTTCATGTTCTATCGTGGAGAAAACCGCCTATTTGAACCGAGCTGCTGAAGTACAGTGCGAAATCAAAGATTGGCTGGGACCAACCGATTATGATAAGGTTGGATTAGGACAAAATTGCAACGCATCGTGGTACCTAAAAGTCACAGAAAACAAGCGTGCCTCCTACCCTTTCGATTGGCTCTTTACCACTCCCGAAATCATTGAAGACATTCTTTCAGACAATTTTGAAGCCTTCTTGGACAAAAGTCAACTTATTCCGCATGGTTTAGATGCTGGTCACGAACGTTATCACGACTGGCTTTTTGGTCATCGAAACCCTGCCAGTTCAGATGCAGATTTGGAGTTTCTGCGTAGATGCGTAGCCCGTTGGAACGAACTCATACAGTCTCAAAAACCAATCTTATTTGTAACCGTTGTACTGAACGAATTTGACAAACGAAAACGCTGGCGCGAGGGGTTTTCTAAGCAATTTGAGTTGCCTACAGCGCAAACGCTCAAAGACTTTGAATCGATGATGAATCGTATTTCAGCCATAAACCCAAACTGCAAGTTTCTGTTTATAGAACAGTACACTGAAGAATCATTTAAACTCTCTACTGAAGCCACAACCGAAAATGCTTTTTGGTTAAAGTTCTCAGCCATTGACAAAAACACTGGCGTTCAGTATTTGAATAATGTGGATGATGCTGTAATAAAAACCGTTCTTAAAGGACTCTAACATGGATTTAGTAACCATCAAAACCTTCTTTTACGACCACGAAACGATTCTATACGAACCAACTTTTAAGGCAGAAGGAATCGACTACTTCTTAAAAGACCAGAAAACAGTTGCCATCGACCCGTTGGTTTCAAACGCCATTGGCGGTATCAAACTTCAGGTGAGGGTTGAAGATGAAGAACGCGCCCGAGCACTTGTAGCCGAGATTGAAACCAATAATTCTGGAACACAATTAGGCGATGTGATTGTGGTGAATGGTCAGAAATTCGAGAAAACCTTGGACGAATGCCCAACCTGTGAATCGGATGAGATCTACATTTACAAACAATCATTTTTCGAAAATCTTTTCTCCCCTTTTGCTAAGCGCGAACACTATTGTCAGAATTGCAAACTAAAATGGTAAAACATCAAGTAAAAAAGTGGACAGTTTAACACAGGCAGCACTTGGAGCCGCCATCGGACAAGCAACTCTAGGAAAACGGATTGGAAGAAAGGGTGCTCTAGCAGGTGCTTTGGTTGCCACAATTCCGGATTTGGATGTTTTGCTACGCGTTTTATACAGTTCGTACGATATGCTGCGGATCCATCGTGGCATCAGCCATTCGCTGCTATTTGGCGTAGTTGGTGCGCTGGTTTTATCACTCATTTTCAAGCGTACAAAACTCTTTAGCCAAGTCTCACTGATACGGCTTTGGTGGTTTAATGGGTTGTGTCTAATCACCCACTCATTGCTCGATTTCTGCACTTCTTACGGAACACAATTGTTCTTACCATTTTCTGATACGCGACTAGGTATAGACATCGTAAATGTGGTTGACCCAGTCTACACCATTCCGCTGTTACTAGGCACACTTGGTGGGCTTATCATTCCCCAATTAAAACCAAACATGTTCCGCTGGAATGCCATGGGATTGGCCGTAAGCAGCCTCTACCTCGTCTTCACATTTATGGTGAAGATGAACGTAAACGAAAGAGTTGAAGCCGACCTTGCCAGTCAAGACATTCGGCACACACACCTACTTACCATGCCTGTTGGTGCCGCAAGTATAAACTGGTACGGAGTAGCAACTACAGACAATGGCATTTACATGAAGAAATACACGCTGTTTCCAGACGAAAATGAGTCGTTTGAATTCTTTCCACAAAACGACTCACTACTTGGTAAGCTAACACCCGAAGTGGCCAATACCATGCGCTGGTTTGCAAAAGGCTTTTACACCGCAGAAACCGTGGGCGATACCATTCGCATTTACAATCTTCAGGTAGATATGCGCGGGATGGTTTTGGATCGTAGTCCGCATGCGCCAACAAAAGGATTCTTTGAATTCGTACGCAATGATGAAGGTGTTTATGAATATGGATACGGCAATATGAAGTAATATTTACGGTGAAAATTGAATCTCATATCGTTCCTACACTTGAGCGAAAAGTGCGCCTTTCTGACTATGCTGGTGGTATTTTCAAAACCATTCCTTCCTAAAAAGGAATGAAAAGGTCATGAACAAACGGTTCGATGAAAAACCGGAAATACAAATTAATTCTTCACTATCTAGTCCTGAACCGTAAAGTATCTTGAATTAAACTGTCCACGTAATCAGCATATTTCAAGTATCCCTTATTGTTGAAATGTATGTCTGACCCTGCGAAATCTTCATCATTGAAATCGCTCTTAAAAAAGTATCTACCTGTTCCAAAAATTTGATTCAATAAACCATAATCGACAAGCACATTCCCATTTATGGTACGTTCAGCCTCCACATCTGGAATTATTACATTTAGCAACACAATCTCATTGTTTGCGCAAATTTTCTGAATTTCGTCAAAGTAAAACTTAGTCACTTCAATATAGTCGGGCTTATAAACATCGTTTTTAGGCTCACCATGGACAACATGTTGAGGTTCATCATCAAGAATTATTTGATTATCTACCAGACCTAGCTTAAACAATATTGCCCAAATGCTTGAGGTTGTTGACGTTTGAGCACAAATCCAGTTAAAAAAGTTGTTCTCTGAAGGTATTTCGATTTGATTCAGATATACTTGGTATATCTCAGAAGGTGAATGGTACTTTCCATCGTAATGACTTTGAAAATACCCAGCATTGGTAAAATGGTCAGGAGGGGTTGTTGAGTTTACAGATACAAACTCCTTCATAATATCATTGCCTGGATAAAAATTTGCAACAACTATATCAGGTTCTAACCTAGATACATGCGCGAGAGCGTTGGCGTAATACTGAGCTGGGTTCGTGCCCGTTATTCCTGTATTATAAACCAAGTAACCACGTGCAAGCAGTATATCGGCAAATGAGTTGTAAATGGGGTCACTTTCATCGCCAAACGCAAAAGAGTCTCCAAGAATCAACACTTTCTTCTGACTCATCTTCAGTTCTGGACTAAAAGCAATGCTCCGAAAACCGGCCTTGTTTATGGGTTGCTCGACATAATTAAGAATCAAACTATCGTAAACGCTAATTTCCCCAGCCTCTTTAGCTAGAATACTCAAATAACGAGACACAAACTCGGACCTGCGGGACATAAAATGTCTGCGATGAACCATTTTCAAAAAAAATGACGTAGAGTCCTCTTGAAAACTCACACCAAAATCTCGCAGGTTGCCAAAATCATTAAAGACCGGTAAAATATCATCATCAAAACCAACACCAAATTGTTCTATATCGCACTCTTTGAGATTACCAAATTTTTCACTACAGTATTTAGGAATTGTATCAGAAACCCAAGAGCTATACTTGTATACCCCGAAAGAATCTGTGGTGTAGTTCTTGTATACGATTAGACTGTCTACCCTCTTTGCACCCAAATCCCGATACACTCCAGGTTGGTGACCTACTACTCGAAGAAAAAACTCTAATAGTAATAAAACCGATACTAGAAGATACACATAATAAGATATTCGTTTATTCATGTCCAGCGAAATAAACCAAATTTAACCCAAGTAATGAATGCACAATCAAGACATTATGACAAACCATGTGCATTGTGTGTATTTGTCCTAATACAACGAGCATGAAAAGTCAAAACCAAACGCATATTGTGGCTCGATTGGAAAGGCCAATTCGCCTTTCTGACTATGCTGGTAGTATTTTCAAAACCATTCCTTCCCGCAAGGGGATGAAAAAAGCCATTGATAAAGGTTTAGTTCGTTTGAACGAGAAGACTGCCAAAACAGGTGATTTCATCTCTGAAAATGATGTAATTGAATTGTTGGAAGACCCAAGTCAAACGCGCCCAACAATTGAGTTAGAATTGGAAGTGCTGTTTGAAGACCAACACTTGGCCATCGTTTACAAACCTTCGGGCATTGAAGTAAGTGGAAACAAGAAATGGACATTGGAAAATGCTCTTTCGAGCAACTTAGAATCGAGTACCGAACTAGATGCGCTCAAGTTTGCCGAACCCATACACCGATTGGATTATCCAACAAGTGGTGCGCTATTAATCGGAAAAACAGCCACGTCCGTAACAGCTCTGAATAAGCTTTTTGAGAACAGAAAAGTGAAAAAAGTATACCATGCTGTTGCTATTGGGAAGATGGATGAATCTGGAACGATAGAGATTCCGATTGATGGTAAACCTTCCAAATCGACATTTACGGTTTTACAAACCGTTGTATCAGAAAGGTTTGAGTTCTTAAACCTTGTTCAATTGGAACCGCAGACTGGCAGACGACATCAGCTCCGAAAACATCTTTCTCAAATTGGAAATCCAATTTTAGGTGATAGAGATTACGGTAAAGAAGGATTGATTCTATCAGGCAAAGGTTTATATCTCCACGCCTCTTCCCTTCACTTTCGGCATCCAATAACAGATGTTGATCTTCGCACTGAAGCGCCATTGCCTAAAAAGTTCAAAAAACTGTTTCCATAACACTTCATCGCAATCTTACCTTTGTGGTGTGGAAAACGGACAGCAAACACGGATTAACAAATTCCTGAGCGAAGCTGGTTATTGCTCTCGCAGAGCGGCAGACAAGCTGATTGAACAGGGCCGGGTAACCATTAACGGAAAAGTGCCAGAAATGGGGACAAAAATCTCCATGGGCGATGATGTTCATGTAGATGGAAAGCTGATTTCTGAACCAACGGAAAAGCCCGTTTACATTGCCTTCAATAAACCAGAGGGAATTGTGTGCACCACAGATGTTGGTGTAGAACCCGACAACATCATTGAATACATCAATTACCCGAAGCGGATTTTCCCAATTGGGAGATTGGATAAGATTAGCGAAGGTTTGATTTTCCTCACAAACGATGGTGATATTGTAAACAAGATTCTACGAGCTCGAAACAATCATGAGAAGGAATATTTGGTAAATGTGAACAAACCTATTACCAAAGAATTCATTCAGCAAATGCGTGAGGGCGTGCCTATTTTAGATACCGTTACCAAGGAATGTGAAGTAGAACAAATCACCAAATTCCGCTTCCGAATTGTGTTAACACAAGGTTTAAACCGACAGATTCGCAGGATGGTCGAATTCCTCGGTTATCGTGTAGTAAACCTGAAGCGCGTCCGAATCATGAACGTGAAATTGGATATGCCTTCAGGAGATTGGCGCGATTTAACGTCTGAAGAATTAGCAGAGATTAACCGGTTGATTTCTGACTCTACCAAAACACACGATTAACTCAACTCCTTTAAATTGAAACAATTTCAAGGGAAAAACAATTTTTAACTTCGCGCAAATCAACCTCGTAAAATGAAAAAAACACTACTCGCTCTCGTATTCATCGCACTTTGTGCAACTACTTACAGCCAACAAACGACTGAAAGTTGGGATTTCGATGGTCTTAATCGCGAATACATCCAATACGTTCCTTCTATTTATGATGGAACTGAGGCGGTTCCCTTAGTAATCGTGCTGCACGGTTTGGGTGACGTTATGAGCAACATGGCGCAAGTTGGATTCCATCAAGTGTCAGATACCGCAAATTTTATTGTGGTTACGCCACAGGCTATCGTAGATCAAGTTATTTCGGGTTCTACCGCATGGAATTCTGGCGCTGGCGCATTCTCCATTACGTTAAACGGAGATGTTGACGATATTGGTTTTCTGAACGCAATAATTGATTCGGTTAGCGAAAGCTATAATATTGACCAGAGCCGAGTGTTTGCAACGGGCTTTAGCATGGGTGGTTTTATGACAAACAGACTAGCGTGCGAATTGAATGACCGCATTGCTTCAGTTGCTTCTGTAGCAGGTACTGTTGGTTCAGGCATTTCTTGCGCACCAGCACAGGAAATTCCAGTTTGTCATATCCATGGTACATCAGATGGAACTGTAGGTTATGGAGTTGCTGGTGGTGGCGCCATGGACAATACATTTGGCAGTAATGTATCTGACTGGATTGCGCTTTGGACCTCTAGCAATGGCTGCGGAAACATTACGTTAGAAGGACAATTTCCGAATACGGCTAATGATGGTTTTTTGGTTGACTACACCGAGTACGCAGGGTGTAATGGTAACTCAAGAGTAGTGCATTACAAGGTGAATGGAGCCGAGCACGTTTGGTTAGGTCCAAATAACGATGTGTTTTACACAACTGAGATTTGGAAATTCTTCCTCGGTCTTTCGCCTACCAACTTAGTTGCTAGCGAATTAGGAATTGGCGAGAATGAAATTGCCTCTATCGGAGTTTACCCAAATCCTACTTCTGATGTTTTAAGAATTGAAAACACAGAAGCCAAAATTCTAAACGTATCCGTCTTTAACACAGCCGGACAATTGGT
>DMRV01000320.1 GCA_003456455.1 Flavobacteriales bacterium | reverse complement strand
TTTGTTGGTCGTTTGTGTTTCTTCCGTGCTTATTCAGGCCGTTTAGATGCAGGTTCTTACGTGTATAACATGCGTACCTTGAAGAAAGAGCGTATCTCGCGTATCTTCCAAATGCACGCAAACAAGCAGAATTCGATTCCTTTTATCGAGGCTGGTGATATTGGTGCGGCTGTTGGTTTTAAAGACATTAGAACGGGAGATACCCTCTGTGATCAGAAGAATCCGATTATTCTTGAATCAATGAACTTCCCTGAGCCTGTTATCGGTTTGGCAATTGAGCCAAAGACACAGGCTGATATGGATAAGTTAGGTGTAGGTCTTAATAAACTAGCTGAAGAGGATCCAACATTTGTAGTTCATACAGATGAGGACTCTGGACAGACAGTTATTTCCGGAATGGGAGAACTTCATTTGGAAATTATTATTGACCGATTAAGACGTGAGTTTAACGTTGACGTAAATCAAGGAGCGCCTCAGGTAACTTACAAGGAGGCTATTTCTCAGACGGTTTCTCACCGTGAGATTTACAAGAAGCAATCTGGTGGTCGTGGTAAGTTCGCAGATATTCAGTTTGATCTTGGTCCAGTTGATGAGGATTTCGTTGGAGAAGGACTTCAGTTTGAAAATAAGATTAGCGGTGGTAACATACCTCGTGAATTTATTCCTTCTGTTGAGAAAGGGTTTAAGATGGCCATGAATAATGGTGTGCTTGCTGGATTTAAGATGGATACCTTGAAGGTGACATTGAAAGATGGTTCTTTTCACGCGGTCGATTCAGATGCATTGTCTTTTGAGATTTGCGCACAAATCGGTTACAAAGAATCTGTTAAGAAAGCAGGTCCAGTTCTTCTTGAGCCAATCATGAAAGTTGAAGTTGTTACTCCAGAGGAGAACATGGGAGACGTGATGGGAGACTTGAACAGAAGAAGGGGTCAAATGCAAGGAATGGATAGCCGTGGCAATGCCCAGGTTATAAAATGTCTTGTACCGCTTTCTGAAATGTTTGGTTATGTAACTCAGTTGAGAACCATCACTTCAGGTAGAGCAACTTCTACAATGGAATTCGATCACTTTGCTGAATGTCCAAAGGGAGTTTCTGAAGAAGTGATTGCACGAGTAAAGGGAGAAAAAGTAAGCTAATTATAGGCTGATAATAGAATCATGGCACAGAGAATCAGAATAAAACTCAAATCGTACGACCATAACTTGGTTGATAAAAGCGCTGAGAAGATTGTTAAAACGGTAAAGTCTACCGGGGCTATTGTTAGTGGACCAATTCCACTTCCAACACACAAGAAAATCTACACGGTTCTTCGTTCAACTCACGTTAACAAGAAGTCGAGAGAGCAGTTCCAATTCAGTTCTTACAAGAGACTGTTGGATATCTACAGCAGTACTGCAAAAACAGTTGATTCTTTGATGAAACTGGAATTGCCAAGTGGAGTTGAGGTAGAGATTAAGGTATAACGTTAGGTTAACAAGTAAATTATTAGGTCATGTCTGGACTTATAGGAAAGAAAATAGGAATGACGAGTCTCTTTAACGAGGCTGGAAAAAACATTCCGTGTACCGTGCTTGAAATTGAGCCATGTACTGTTACTCAGATTAAAACTGAGGAAACGGATGGCTATAATGCTGTTCAGTTAGGTACTGGAAGCCGTAGCGACAAGCGTACAACAGCTGCTTTGAAAGGACATTTCAAAAAGGCTAGTGCAGAAAATAAGCACAAGATGGTTGAGTTTAGAACGGCTCACAACTACACTCAGTTCGGAGAAAATGCTGTCTTAGGAGCAGAGCTTTCTGTTGCGGATGTGTTCGAAGAGGGAGAATATGTTGACGTTGTCGGGACATCAAAAGGAAAAGGTTTTCAAGGCGTTGTTAAGCGATACAATTTCCGTGGTGTTGGACAAGCGACCCACGGTCAGCACAACAGAGCACGACACCCGGGTTCGATTGGTGCGGCTTCTTATCCCGCAAGAGTATTCAAGGGAATGAGAATGGGTGGCCAAATGGGTGGAGACAGAGTAAAGCTTCAAAACCTACAGGTGCTAAAGGTTGATTCAGACAAGAATCTACTTGTTGTTAGTGGTGCAGTACCAGGAGCAACAGGTTCATACATTATTGTAGAGAAGTAATAATGGAATTAGAAGTATTAGATATAAAAGGTAAAGCAACTTCCAAAAAAGCGAAGTTGAGTGAGGATGTGTTTGGTGTAGAGCCAAACGAACATGCCATTTACCTAGACGTAAAGCAGTTCTTGGCCAATCAGCGTCAGGGAACATCTAAGGCAAGAGAGCGTTCGGAAGTTCGCGGTAGCCGCAGAAAGATTAGAAAACAAAAAGGTTCTGGTGGAGCCCGTTTCGGGGATATCAAGAATCCATTGTTCAGAGGTGGTGGTCGTGTATTCGGTCCTCGTCCAAAAGAACACGGTTTCAAATTGAATAAGAAACTGAAGCAAGCAGCTCGTAGATCAGCTCTATCACTAATGGCAACTGAGAAATCAATTACTGTTATTGAAGACTTGAAATTCGATGCAATTAAGACCAAGTCTTATGCTGAGTTTTTGAGCAATCTGAAGTTATCCGATAAAAAAACATTGCTCGTCACGAATGAGCTGGAAAAAAATGTATATTTGTCCTCCCGAAATTTGACAGGGGCGAAAGTCGTAACTGCTTCGGAATTAAATACTTACGGTATTTTAAACGCAAATAATCTTCTCCTAACGGAAAGCGCAATTGCGGTAATTGAGAAAAGTTTAAGCTAAGAAGTGATGGAAGTTCTAGTTAAACCATTGATAACAGAGAAAATGACCGACTTGGGTGCTAAGTTGGGTCAATATGGTTTTGTTGTCAATAGAAAAGCCAATAAAGTTGAGGTGAAGCAAGCTGTGGAAGCAATGTATGGCGTTACTGTTCATTCAGTTAACACTATGGTCATTCCTGGCAAGAAAAGAAGCCGAAATACTAAGTCAAAGTTTATTGTTGGTAGA
>DMRV01000011.1:6652-7021 GCA_003456455.1 Flavobacteriales bacterium | reverse complement strand
GTTCAGGATTAACAAGACCTTCCAACTTTTCTAAACGCTCATCAGGAACGGTAATTACACCAACATTAGGTTCTATGGTGCAAAACGGGAAGTTTGCTGCTTGCGCCTTTGCGTTTGAAAGACAATTAAAAAGGGTTGATTTTCCAACATTTGGAAGTCCAACAATGCCACACTGTAAAGCCATAATTCTAAAAATTTAGGGCGACAAAGGTAATGGAATGGTCTCGTACCTATGCCTGCTATTTTGCTAATTCTTCAGAGCAGAGATACATTGCTTTTTCTACGTTTTGTTTTTCAAAAAGAAAATTATCTTTGCACTCCCGTTTTCGGGATGGTTCTTACAAATTATGCGGATGTGGTGAAATTGGT
>DMRV01000011.1:0-6640 GCA_003456455.1 Flavobacteriales bacterium | reverse complement strand
TCGAGTCCCTCCATCCGCACTTAAGAAAGAGGGAACTGTTGAAAAGCAGGTCCCTTTTTTTGCAAATAGAAGTTATTAAAAACGATAAATGAGTACAATGAATATTACCAAAGAGAGCATTGATAATCTAAATGCAAGGGTAACAATCAAGCTAGCGCCAGCAGACTACCAGCCACAGGTTGAAAAAACGCTGAAGGAGCAAGCACGTAAGGCCAATATGCCAGGTTTCCGTCCAGGAAAAGTGCCAGTTGGCGTAGTGAAGAAAATGTATGGCCCGTCTATTTTGGTAGACGAGGTAAACAAGATGCTCGGCAATAAATTGTACGAGTACATCGAAACTGAGAAGTTGGAGATTCTTGGGAATCCACTTCCGTCAGAAGAAGTGAAGCCAGTTGCAGATTTTGAAAATCCAGCTGACATGGAATTCACGTATGATCTCGGTCTTGCTCCAAAAATTGATTTGGATTTAGGGAAAAACTTCAAGTTCGATTTGTTCAAAATTGAAGCTACCGACAAAGACATTGAAAGTTCTTTGGAGAATATTTCTCAGCGCACAGGAGAAATGGTTGAGCACGATACGATTGCTGATAACGACTTGGTGAAGGTTCAGTGGGTTGAGCTGAATGAAGATGGAAGCATCAAAGAAAGCGGTATTCTAAATAGTTCAAGCGTTGCATTGGATAAATTAAATGCTGATTTGAAGAAGCAGTTAATTGGAAAGAAACTGGAAGAAAGCTTAACGGTTGATTACCGATCTTTTTCTGAAAATGATACCGATTTGGCAGCAATGCTTGCTGTTACTACTGATGAGCTTCAGAATGTAAATAGCAACTTCAAAATTACAGTTGAGAAAATTCAACGTTTGAAGCCCGCTGAATTAAATGAAGAGACTTTCAAGAAAATGTATCCTGATGGTTCGGTAACGAACGTGGATGAAATGAAGGAGAAAATCAAGGTTGATTATGCTGCTTATTTCAATCAGGAAAGTGATAAGAAGTTGAAAAACGATATGGTTATCAATCTTCTGAAAAACACAAAAGTGGAGCTTCCAGATGAATTTCTAAAGCGTTGGTTGACAACAGTAGGAGAGAAGAAATCTACTAAAGAACAAGTGGAGCAGGAATATCCGAATTACCGTGATGGTTTGAAATGGCAGTTGATTCAGAATAAAATCATTCGCGAGAAAGATATTAAAGTGGATATGGCTGAGTTGAAAGCTGGTATTCGTGCACAACTGTTGCAGCAATTTGCGCAATACGGAATGCAGCAAGCTGATGATGAAATGATGGACGATATGGTAGAAAAATTCATGAAGCGAGAAGATGAAGTTCGCAGGATGAACGATCAACTTTACGATCAAAAGGTGATGGACCTTTTCAGAAGCATGGCCACACTTAACGAGAAGAAGGTGACTAGCGAAAAGTTCTATGAAATGGCCTCACAAGAAAATAGCTAAGAACAATTAGCAGTTAAAAACTGTCTTATGCATTGAATGCCGTGTGTTGCCATTAATTGCGATATTCGGCATTCATCGTTTTAAACCTAGAAGTAGCAGAAAGAAATGGACGGTAACGAATTTAGAAAGTACGCAACGAAGCACAGAGGAATAAGCAGCACTACGTTTGATAGCGTAATTGGCTCTATGACCCCGTATATTATAGAAGAGCGTTCGTTGAACGTAGCTCAGATGGACGTGTTTTCACGTTTAATGATGGATCGAATCATCTTCCTAGGAACAGGAATTGACGATACAGTTGCAAATATCATTCAAGCACAACTTCTCTTTTTAGAGAGTGCAGATAACAAAAAAGACATTCAGATTTATTTGAATTCTCCTGGCGGTTCTGTATACGCAGGACTGGGTATTTACGACACGATGCAATATATCGCGCCAGATGTGAGCACTATATGCACAGGAATGGCAGCCTCAATGGGAGCAGTTCTTTTGTGTGCAGGTGCAACGGGTAAGAGAACTGCGTTGAAACACTCACGTGTAATGATTCATCAACCTTTAGGTGGAGCGCAAGGACAGGCTTCTGATATTGAGATTACTGCGCGAGAAATTGCGAAATTGAAAAAGGAGCTTTACGACATTATCGCTACGCATTCAGGACAGGAATATGACAAGGTTTGGGCGGATTCTGACCGTGATTATTGGATGACTGCAGACGAGGCAAAGGCTTACGGTATGATTGATGAAGTTCTGGTTAGAGGTAAATAGCCTTAAATTGAATGAATACGTAAGAAGGGATTAAAAATCCGTTCTATGTCAAATGGAACTGTTTACAGATGAAGGCAAGTAAAGAAAAAGAAAATATCAAATGTTCGTTCTGCGGACGAGATAAGCAGGATACAGCTGTGTTAATTGCTGGAATCAACGGTCACATTTGTGATCGTTGTATTGCCCAAGCATATCAGATTGTAAACGAGGAGTTTGCTAGCAAACAGGACAAGAATCTCAACCAATCGTTGAACGTTCTTAAGCCTGTTGAAATCAAAACATTCTTGAACGATTTTGTTATTGGACAAGATCAAGCCAAGAAAGTGTTGGCCGTGGCGGTTTACAATCATTTCAAACGTTTGGTTCAAAAACCAGATGAAGAAAATGCTGATGTTGAAGTTGAAAAATCAAACATCATCCTAGTAGGAAGAACAGGTACTGGAAAAACCCTTTTGGCAAGAACAATTGCTAAAATGCTGAACGTTCCTTTCTGTATTGCTGATGCAACTGTACTTACGGAAAGTGGTTATGTGGGTGAAGATGTTGAGAGTATTTTGAGCCGTTTACTTCAAGCGGCCGATTATGATCAAGCTGCTGCTGAAAAAGGAATCGTTTTTATTGATGAAGTAGATAAGATTGCCCGAAAAGGCGATAATGCTTCTATTACTAGAGATGTTTCTGGTGAGGGTGTTCAGCAAGGTCTATTGAAACTTTTAGAAGGTTCTATTGTGAATGTTCCGCCACAAGGAGGAAGAAAGCATCCAGAACAGAAAATGGTTCCTATTGACACTAAGAACATTCTTTTCCTTTGTGGAGGTGCATTTGACGGCATTGAAAAAATCATTGCTAAGCGAATGAAGAAACAGACCATTGGTTATGCTTCGCACGATGACAAAGAGGATATTGACGAGGAAAACTTACTGCAATACATTTCTGCGCAAGACATCAAGAACTTCGGATTAATTCCTGAACTGATTGGTCGTTTGCCTGTTGTGACACACTTGAATCCCTTAGATGCTGAAGCGTTGAAACGCATTCTAACGGAGCCTAAGAACGCACTTACTAAACAGTATAAGAAACTGTTTAAGATGGATGATATTGAGCTTGAAATTGAGGAACCAGTTCTTGATCTTGTTGTTGAAAAGGCAATGGAATTCAACTTAGGAGCACGGGGTTTGCGGTCTATTTGCGAAGCCATTCTTATTGATGCCATGTTTGAACTTCCATCTTCGGATGATAAGCACATCACCATTACACGTGATTACGCTGAAGACAAACTATCGAATGCTACTATTAGTAAGCTGAAGGCTGCTTAATAATCAGTTACGCTTTCTTCTAATCGTTGGAAAGAAACTGCTCATTGAAGTTTATGAGATACAGTTTTTCAGAGGCGCGTGTGATGGCCGTATAAAGCCAACGCACGTATTCTGTACCTAGCATTTCTTCAGTTAGATAACCTTGGTCTACGAACACGGCTGGCCATTGCCCACCTTGTGCCTTGTGGCATGTAATGGCATATCCAAACTTTACTTGGAGCGCGCGGTGATAAGGGTCTTCAGCAATTTTCTTGGCTTGTTCGGAAGGTGTTGGAATATGCGCATAACTTAGACATACCGCGTTGTAAAGCTGTTCGTAATCTGAATCTGGTAGGGATGGAGCCTCTACATGTAACGAGTTTAGAAGCAGTTTAACATCCAAGGAGTCTTCCGCTGGATAATCCATCAAGCGAATGGTTGCGTTTGCAAAACGAAAGCCGTGCATTTCTTCAACCGTTCCCAAACGCATGATTTCAATCATATCGCCATTGGCGATAAACCCAGCTCCTGAATCTTTTGGAAGCCAGTAGTAGTTGTTCTTAACAACCATCAATTTATCGGTTGACGCGATTTCGTCCTCCATGTATTTAATACGAAGCCGAATTTGTTGATTGAACTGATTAGCACTTTTATTAGAACGCGTGATAACCATTGCATTATCTTCTCCATAATTGCTGTATGCCGAATTCAGTTCATCTTCTAATTCGAGCATATCAATCACCTTAACGTCTGGAAAATTGATTTTTAAACTGATGTTTGATTCTCCTTGCATCAGCAAATTTCTCAGTTCAGTAGCGTTTGTTAGAATTCCTGAGTCAGCTTCCTGCCTCACAACTTCTTTGAGTTCGTACTGCATTTCAGGCTCAAAATGAAAGTTGGACTGAAGTACTTTGCCATCTAGAGCTGGGCTATCGGAAGAACCAACTGGAGGTAATTGGGCTGTGTCTCCTATCAGGATAAGTTTACAATCCTTTCCTTCTTCCATGAATTTCATCAAATCAGAAAGGAGGTTTTTGGATTGAATTCTGCCTGACCCAGAATCTCGTGCAAGTGAAATCATCGAAGCTTCATCTACTATGATTACGGCATTCTTACCACGATTGTGGCGCAGCGCAAATCGAATATTTCCGAATTCATCGGTGGTTATCTGATAGATAAACTTGTGAATTGTGAATGCCCTTTGTCTCGTGTAGGCTGCCAGCACCTTCGCTGCACGGCCGGTAGGGGCCAGTAAAGCATATTTCCTATTCAGAGTTTTTAGCGTCTTAACTACGCTTATTACCATAGATGTTTTTCCCGTTCCAGCATATCCGCGTAGCAGAAACACCTTCCCGACATTCTTTTCAGTCAGGAATTCTGAAAGCTGATAAACGAACCCCTCCTGCCCAACGGTAGGCTTAAAGGGCAGCTCAGAGATGAGACGGTCGTATGTTGTTTTTGCAGAGATCAAATTTGGTCGGGTAAAACTAATAGATGGTCTAAGTAAAAAACCAAGTCATCCAAAACTAGTGTGTCGTTTGTCGAGAATAGACTCAAAAAACTAACTCTGAGATAAAGGAACGCGTTGAAGAATCTCTTGACCGCATAACCTAGATTAAAATGAAAAAACGTTTACTTACAATATTAATAGTTGGATTTACGGCATCTGTCTTTGCGCAGAATGTAGGTATTGGAACAAGCAATTTTACACCTGAATCAGGCGCATTGCTTGAGTTGCGATCTACTACTTCAGGATTTCTAATGCCTAGAATGTCTTTGAGTCAGTTGTCAGGGATTTCTGGTCCTACAGAAGGATTATTGGTTTATCAAACTAACGGAACCAAAGGATTTAAATATTACGATGGCTCTGCTTGGATGCCATTTGGTGGAGCTGGTGGTGCCGATAACTTTGGAAGCCATACTGCGGAGACCAATATTCAGTTAGATGATTTTTGGTTGAGCAACGATGGCGGCAACTAAGGAATTAAAATAACAAACGATGGAAAAGTTGGTTTCGGAGTAGAAGATCCTTCCTTTCCTTTTGACCTATCGTCTGTTGGGGTTAATGCAGGACCAATAACATCTTCAGATCAGGTGTTGGCTAGGTTTGACCAATCACAAGGGGGGAAAAGTGGGGGTATTCAGGTGTCTGGTACTAGAAGTCAAAATAATGTTTCGGCATTTATTGATTTAATGAATTATGATAGTGATATATCTACTGAGTATATCGTTAGTCGTATCGGTGGTTTAACAGAGGATGATGGAGAAAAAGGTGCGTTAATCTTATATACCAACTCAGGAGGCACAGATGGTTCGGGATTAAGTGAAAAAGTTCGCATTACATCTGATGGAAGAATGGGAATTGGCGTTACCAATCCTTCTAACGAGCTTGAAGTTGCTGGTGGTGCAAGAATCACAGACTTGGCAGGTAGCGGTACCAGAATGGTTGTTGCGGATGCTCAAGGGGATCTTTCTACTCAAGATATTACAGAAGCTGTCACTGGTGCACTTGATGAGATTACCCGTGCCGTTGGTAGTAGTAGTAGCGCTCAAAGTTCAAGTTCTACATCTTACACCGACCTTTCTGGTATGATACTATCGGTGGAGCCTGGACGATACATATTTCAATTTAATTGTGATATGAGCGTAAATAATGGAAACACCGTTGGCGAATTCTCTTTCTATGTTGACGGAGCTACGGTTACTTCTTCTGTGCGAAAAATAAAACCTGGTACTAATTCTCCAGGAATAGCAACTTTAATCACTGTAGTAGATGTGGTAAACAGCGGAACACTTAAGGTGCGATTTAGGAAGGCGTCAGGTAGCGGAACTGTCTCGGTTGGAGGAAGAACAATAATGACTATGCGAATCAGCTCTTAAATTCAATTGGTTAAATGATGATAAAGGGTGTTTGAATTATTCGAACACTCTTTTTGTTTTTACTTTCACAGCTATGTGGGAAGAGAAAGACAATCGCTTAATAGGAACCTTTGAGTTCATCGATTTTATACATGCATTTGGGTTTATGACTAAAATTGCATTGGCGGCAGAAAAGATGAATCATCATCCCAATTGGACAAACGTTTACAATAGAGTTGAAATTCGGTTAACTACGCATGATGCA
>DMRV01000022.1 GCA_003456455.1 Flavobacteriales bacterium | reverse complement strand
TTTATCATCCGAAGTAAGCACACAGTTAGGTTTCATTATTTTTGGTTTACAAAACCAGCTATAGGTTCGTTAGGACTCATAGCCAATTGGTTGGATCATACCGAAATGACCAGCAGGCGCTAAAAGAACTCGTATGAAAAAAATAGTCCTGTTAATATGCCTTATAGCTTTCAACTTTGCTGCCAAGTCACAATCGCTAGGAGGGTTTCCTATTATTGACTATTTGGTAGAAGCCGTACATCCGAATGGTTGCGATATAAATGCTGTAACTGGATATCCAGATGACACTACATGGGTAAACCTCAATGTAGGCGATACCATGACGGGTACTTTTGGCAGCACATGGCTTAATGCTGTAGGCTCCGAACTGCTTTTAGAAACCAGTTTTCATGCCGATAATTATAATGTAAGGTTGAAGCTTTCGTCCGGATTCTACTCTGCTACACATGCTGTAAATGTGGCAGACTGGACTCATATTACAGATACTGCATGGATCTTTGTTGGAAATATCTGCGAAATCACCGTTTTTTTTTCCTGACGATCGGTACGTACTACCCCTTGACTTTGATACAGATTTTGGTTTAGATGTTATCGACATCGTCACTGGAATTGAAATTGTCTTTTTAACCACAGGTGGAAATCCCGATCTGGCAGGAGCTTATATCATTGGTGGTACACCAATTGCTTGCGATACAATTGATTTGGGCAATGACACCACCGTATGTAATGGTCAGGGACTGGTACTTGACGCCACATACCCCGAGGCAACCTACCTCTGGCAGGACGCTTCTTCTGGCCCATCGTTTCATGTAACCGAATCGGGCCAATATTGGGTTAGTGTAACTACAGACTGTGGGGTTGTTACTGATACTGTTAACGTAACAATAGCTGATGTCTATCCTTCCATTATAGATGCTGGGGGCAATGTTTTGGAATGTACCGACCCGTTCTACACTTACCAGTGGTATTACAATGACGTTTTAATACCAGGCGCCACAGACCAAAGCTATACGGTTTCAGCAATCGGAACGTATTATGTGGAGGTTAGCGATACGAATGAATGTGAAGGTATTTCCAACGCGATAGTAGTAGATGTGTTGACTAGGCTCAGCGAATTATCTCCGCATTACATGACCGTATATCCCAATCCAAATTTGGGGAGTTTTAAACTTTCAACCACCGTACTTCCTAATCATGTATGGGTTTATAATTCAGTTGGGCAAATGGTCCTCAACCGAATTACAATTGATAAAAATGATTTGATATTTAATCTATCGGTGGCAGGCGTATACTTTATTCATGCTCAATTTGACGATGGGTTCGCGGTCAGGAAATTAATTGTAAGGTAGCGGTGGTGAAATGCTAATATGAAAACAGGGCGTGAAGTGTTTGCCGCAAGTTCATCACGGTTTGCCATTTTCTCCTTCGAGTGAAAAATCGAAGGAACTAAAGCCCTATTTTAGTTGTTATTAAAGTTCTAAGTTGAAGATTTATAGCATGAGAAAACTACTGTTGTTGATGGCATTTTTAATTAATGTAAATGCTTACGGACAATTGGCCGATGGCAGCATAGCTCCAGACTTCACACTTACAGACTACAACGGAACAGAGCACAATTTATACTCCTATTTAGATGCCGACAAAACTGTTTTTGTAGAGATTTTTGCCGCTCATTGTTCTGGTTGTTGGAATTATCATAAGACAGATAGGCTAAAAAATATGTATAACATGTATGGCCCAAATGGAACTGATGAAATAATGGTTTTGGCTTTGGAACACGACCAATGGAACCATCACGAAGCTTTTATTGGAATTGGAGACCCTTGGAATACGCAAGGAAATTGGTTGGACGGAACGCCCTACCCAATTTTTGATGTAGAAAATCCAGACCGAGGTGTTTTTACCGACTACAACGTGACGTTCTATCCTGTTATTTACAAGATTTGTCCAGATAAAATTGTTGAGCAAATTTCTACCTCCGAAACAGAAACTCAGCTATTTGAGAAAGTGGAGAACTGCCTGAATGTTCTGTCGCTTGATGAAAAACAAAACCTTGGGAATATTCACATCGATCAACTTTATAAAAGTTTAGTAATAGCTAATTATGAAAAAGTTAGAGCCATAAATGTGATGGACCTTCGAGGTCAAACGGTTAAAGTAATTGGCTCTTTCAGTTCTAGAATCAGTATAGACGACCTGAGTACCGGAATTTATCTATTTGAGATTCAAACAGAAAACGGAGCAGTTGTGAAGAAGCTGTATTTGAATTAAGACTCAAATTCTAACGTTGGGTTTATCTATGAACGATAAATCAGATTTCTGTATCGCTAACGGGTTTCCGTTATCCAATCTTGATAGGTAGTTGTTGGGGAGAATTAGTGTAGCCCTACCCCACCGCTCAAACGCTCTCAGCATTCGGAAACACCTCGTCTTCATTTCCCTCAAAACGTCTTCTCAACCATTAAATGAAAACATTGTTTAATCCGTTCCTGTTAAGCTTATTGGAAGCAACGTGGTTCAATACTTAATTGAAAGCAGAAAACATCTTTTATTGTGATAGTTAGTAAGGAAGAAATCGATTCTTGGGAATCAAAATACCGTTCAAACTTTATCAAGGCGGTATCTGGTTATAAAGGCGTACACCTGATTGGTACGAAAGAAAAAGACGGCACCAGCCATTTAGCCATTTGTAGTTCGGTTGTGCATATAAGTTCTGAACCTGCGCGGATTGGTTTTATCATAAAACCGTTTACGACTGATGGAGATACGTATGCCGCTATTCTAGAAACTGGTTTTTACACCTTAAACCATGTACATAAATCATTCTTAGAACGCGCGCATGCCACATCGGTAAAACTAGCAGCAGGCGAGTCGGAATTCGACTCATGCAATTTGAAAAAAGAATACGTCAAAGAATTTCAAGCCCCTTTTGTAGCGGAAAGCAACATTAAAATAGGTTTGAAATTAATAGCTGATGTAAAACTGGTAGAAAGTGACTGTCATCTCATTATTGGCGAAGTTGAATTTGCTGACGCAAAAGAAGATTGCATAGAGGAAGATGGCCGATTAGATTTGGAGAAAGCACATGATATCTATAGCGCAGATTTAAATCAATACGCATCGGCAAAGAAGTTCGTTAACCTACCAGATGCAATAGCCGAAGACTTACCGAATTTTACACGGAAAAAACGGCCTGACAATGTTGTTTTTGATGAAGAAAGCCAATCCTATAATGCTAAAGCATTGACTTACGGCACCAATATTGGCGCACCAAGCATTACGTCAAGCAACCTTTCTAATTGGAAAAGCAACGGCATTACAACCTACAATCATGTACTGAAGAGTAAAGTCCAAAAAATTAAAGAAGAATACGATTTGCTCGTTGAGGAATACAAATACAACGAGCTTTTGTACCATGCTAAATATGAATTTGAGCCAATTATTGGCGAGGTTTATCACCTCTACCAAAAAGACAATAAGGATGAGTGCTTTTTGTCATTAATTCATCCTGAAACTTGGAGCAAAACGCATTTAGGCTCTTTTAGGCTTAGTAGTGATAAAGTTTGGTCCAAGATAGAATTGTAGCATGTCAGACTTAAAAAAGCAACTCCGTCCGGCAATACCAAGCATTAAAAAAAAGGAGAATATTAGTACTAAAGAGAAATTTCAAAACGAAGTATTACGTCCTATTATTAAACTGCAAAACAACCTGATTTCAAGCTACTTTGAGCACTACCTAGAACGCAAAAAAATAGACTTCCAAAAGTTTACTGATGATCAAACAACAGCCTTTGTTCACAAATTATTTAAGAGCGATACCCAACTCAAGACCGACCTACGTAGCTTAATTATTGGTCTTTTCACATTAGAAGAGTACCAAGAATACCTTACGCTCTCCGCTCAATTAAATAGGAGAATCAACTCCATGATACAGGAAAGAGTCACGTGTTATTATGTTCATAAAGACAGATAAAACTCAATACTCACTTGGTTTTGAGTAAGAAAAGTGCGAGACGGACAAAACTCGTAGCTCAGTCACAACTGGTTTTTAAAGTACTAGCAACTTCAGATGTTCAATGCTTTTCCTTGTAAAGGAAACAGCTAATTTTCAAAACTGAAAAACTTGGCAACAAGCGAACAACGGAATTAATGAAAATGGACAAAGAAAAAGTTCAATTAAGTCAAGAACAAATTGATCAGTGCATAGCCATTTTGGAAACATTGAATAATGACGCCAATCAAATATCTGAGATTCCAAAGGAGAGAAGAATTGAATTGATGATACAAGCTGGGCGATTGTCTCGTCCGCTTAAAGATGAGTTTAAGGAGCGCAGTAAAAACTCTAGGAAAATTGCCAAAAGAAAAGCTGCGGAAAAAGACAAACATGCGCGTAATGCCACTGGCATAAGAAGTGCCAGAGAGGCAACAGTTTTCATGGCCCCAAAAATGATTGAACTCACTGGTGAGGAATCAAAACGGACTGAAACAACTGTAACTCCGCGAAACTGTTACGTGTGCAAGGAGGTATTCACCACACTGCATCACTTTTATGACACCATGTGCAGTGGATGTGGCGATTTTAATTATGCCAAACGTTTTCAAACCGCAGACCTCACCGGACAAGTAGCGCTGGTTACAGGTTCTCGTCTTAAAATTGGCTACCACATTACGCTAATGATGTTGCGGGCAGGGGCCACCGTAATTGCCACCACGAGGTTCCCTGTAGATTCTGCTACGCGTTATGCCAAAGAGGATGACTTTCATAAATGGGGGAATCGCCTTAAAGTTCATGGGTTAGACTTAAGACATATTCCTAGCGTAGAGATTTTTTGCAATTACATCGAACGGGAATACGACCAATTGGACGTGCTGATTAACAATGCAGCGCAGACAGTGAGACGACCAGCAGGTTTCTATAAACACCTTTTAGCGCAGGAAGAAGCGCCTTTTTCTGAATTAGCCCCTTCGGTAAGAAATGTTTTATCCGACCATGAAGCTTGTTTGCGAGAACTAGGTATAATCAGTTCTAATCTGGAAGGTGAAGACAAAAACCTACCCGTTTCCTGGGATAAAAAACAAGTAGGTATTGGACTTAGTGCTTCTGCAAAACTTTCACAAATAGCCTATACCGTTGACCATTCTTTAGCTACAGACGAAGTCTTTCCTACCGGTAAAATGGATGCTGACCTACAACAAGTTGACTTGCGAAAAACCAACAGCTGGAGGTTAAAACTAGGTGAGATTAACACCAACGAAATGCTAGAAGTGCAACTCGTTAATTCTGTTGCTCCTTTCGTACTGTGCAATCGCTTGGTTCATTTGATGAAAAAGGAAGACACGGGTATGAAACACATCATTAATGTTTCTGCTATGGAAGGTAAATTTCATAAATATCACAAAGAAGCGCGCCACCCACACACCAATATGGCCAAAGCTGCCTTGAATATGATGACGCTAACTTCAGCAGGAGATTTTGCAAAATATGGCATCTATACGAATGCTGTAGATACTGGATGGGTAACCGATGAAGACCCGATTGAGTTAGCCAAAAGGAAAGAAGAGATTCATGACTTTCAACCTCCTCTAGATATTGTAGATGGAGCCGCCAGAGTGATGGATCCCTTATTTGATGGGATTAATACAGGCAAACATTGGTGCGGTAAATTTCTTAAAGATTACCGACCAATTAGTTGGTAATCGGAGTGTGCTTCTCATACTAGTTTAAGGACCAATAAGGCGTTAAAAACACGCAAAATAAAACTGTAAGATGAATACCATAGCGTTATTTTCAATACTACTGACATTTCAAATGACCATGACTTTATTCGATTTCAAATCTGAAAGTGATATTGCCAACTGGAAAATTGTTGACGACCGAGTTATGGGTGGACGCTCTATTGGTTCGTTCACTTTAAGTAAATATGAGTTGGGGGTTTTTGAAGGTGATGTGTCATTAGAAAACAATGGTGGTTTTTCGATGGTGCAGTATAGTTTTGAGGTTAAAAAAGTTGACGCCTACAGCAAAGTTTGCATCAAACTAAAAGGCGACAAAAAAACCTATCAGTTTAGAGTTAAAACCAGCGCCAGCGATTCTCATTCTTACGTTACAGCGTTTGATACGAATGGTGACTGGCAAACAATTGAAATTCCGTTTGAAGCCCTATCTCCAGCTTTTAGGGGGAGAACATTAGACATGGCCAACTACCCTGGAGAGCAATTGGAAATGATTGCGTTTTTAATTGGCAATAAAAAAGTGGAGTCGTTCAAACTAGAGATTGAGACCATTGTTCTGAAATAAGTGGCTTTTTCAAAAGCACTTTCAATATTAAATCAGTTCTAAATACTAATTGCCGACACTAGGTTAGGTCTACCTTACAGGAGATAAGCGTAAACTGGAAAACCAGAACCCTACTTATATCTGAAATGGATTACAAAAACATAGAAGAATCTCAACTAGCCATGACCCAGCTTATGCTGCCATCGCACTCCAATTTTAGCGGATTCATTCATGGAGGCTTTGTACTGAGCCTTATGGACCAAGTTGCTTTTGCTTGCGCTTCCAAGCATTCAGGGCATTACTGTGTAACAGCTTCTGTTAATAAGGTAGATTTTTTGAATCCCATTGAGGTGGGCGACTTACTGACCTTAAAGGCTTCCATCAACTTTACAGGACGAACATCTATGGTGGTGGGACTTAAAGTTGAATCTGAGAACATTAAAACAGGTGTAATTAAACATTGCAACTCTTCTTATTTCACTATGGTAGCCAAAGACGATAACGGCAAAAGCGTGCCTGTGCCGGGTTTAGTATTAAATACTGCGGATAGCATTAGGCGTTTTGCTAGAAGTATGAGCAGACAAAAGCACGCACGACAGCGAATGGAGAGTTTTGGTGCTTCAGAATTCAAAGCGCAAGAACACATTCAGCAAATAGAAAGTGAAAACGCACGAATTGAACTGACCTCTGCTAATTAGCCCTATTTAATTGACTAAAATCAGAACCTGAAGGACTTTGAAAAATCTCCAAATCAAAAAGACTGGCTGTAGCTATTAAATGGTCGAAAATATCGCTCTGGATATTCTCGTAAGGAATCCACTGAATGGTATTTGTAAAACAATAAACTTCTAACGGGATGCCTACTTCTGAAGGTGCTTGTTGGCGCACCATGCACGTCATATCTGTTCTAATGTTCTTGTTGGCTTTCAGATAACGTTCTGCGTACACTCTAAATATCCCAATATTGGTTAAGTGACGTCCATTTAGCGGATACGTCTTATCTGCCTTTTGGTCTTCGTTGTATTTAGATATTTCTTCGGACCGAGATGCTATGTAATCTTCCAATAAGTGAAACCTCTTAAACTGCTCCAGCATTTCCTGATTACAGAATTTCACACTAGACAGGCTTATGTATACGCTCCGTTTTATCCTTCGTCCGCCAGACTCACTCATTCCGCGCCAATTCTTAAAAGAATCTGAAACGAACGCGTATGCTGGAATAGTAGAAATGGTCTTATCCCAATTCTGAACTTCTATGGTATTCAGGGTAATCTTAATTACATCGCCATCGGCATTGAACTTTTCCATGCTTACCCAATCCCCTACCCTCAGCGTATCATTAACCGATATCTGAATACTTGCAACCAAGCCAAGAATAGTGTCTTTAAACACAAATATGAGCACCGCCCCAGCTGCTCCAAACGCACTTAAAACTACGGCTGGCGATTTACTGAAGAGGATAGAAAACACCATTACGCCTGCCAAACAGTAGCTGATGAGCTTACCTAGCTGCACGTAACTCAGCATTGGTTTGTCTTTGAGATACGGATTACGATGCGAGAGTTCTAGCAGAGCATCTAGAAACGAACCAATTACCCAAACAACGATAATGATGGTGTAGACCTGAATAAACTTGGAAAGACCTTCTGTAAAATCAGGGTAGTTTTCGAACACCAATGGCGCTCCCAATTCAATGACGAAAGCAGGAGCTAAATGTGCCAAAGCATCAAACACTTTCTTATCGAAGAAAATATCATCTAGTGTCGAACTAGACTTTTTTACAGCTTTTTCTATCCCTCGAAGTATAACTCGTTTTACAACAACATCTGCCAGAAGTGCTACAAAAAGTAAAATGCATACATCAAGTCCAAACGCTATGATAGGAACAAACTCGGTAGAAAAACCGATACCAATAAGCCAGTCGGACATCCAATGATTCATTTCGGTTACTTGCATGAAAAGCACAATTACAAACACTAGTTAAAACGCAATGTATGATTACCCCAAGCTAATACTAGATACAACTCTTTACCTTAATTAAAAAATTGGTTTCACTTACGATAGAATCGACCTGTAAAAAAAGCCTCTTTCATGGCTTTTCCATTTAATCAATTATTAGAAAGTTTAAGCTTCCTAAAGGTCTTATCGTTAATAGATTGTATGGCTTTGAAAACTACATTATCCTCCGCATTAAAAACGCGGTAAAATGCTTCCGTCTGCCACAATGTTCTAGCGAGTAAAGCTTTTAACCGGGTTCTAATAATCTTACCAGAAATCTCCATTCCTTCCTCCTTACGTTGAGCAAAATCCTTCTCTTCAATATCATCTACTTCTTCAGAAAGAACAGCTTCCGTATTTTCCAATGTATCGTTAAGCGTGTCTTTGGTTGGCGTTATTTCTTTCTCGGCAAACGCAAAGAAGTTGTCTAGAAACTCACCTTCAATAGCAAACTGTGCATCAAATGCTTCAAAATCAGGATACTTAGCCATCAGTTCCTCTCGGTTAGCATCAACATATTCGTTGATGTACTGATAGAACAATCCATTACTCAAAAGCTCGCGTAAGAACGCTGAGTTTTCAGACGTGTCTAAGGGAACAAAAAGGTCTGGAAGAATTCCTCCACCACCGTAAACCTTTCTCTTGTTATCCGTTAAGAATTCTTCTTGGTCTTCAAGATGAATACTGTCGGCACTAAACAACTCTCCGTTATCTCTCCTTCTTTGCCCTTCTTTTCGGTATTCATCATTTCCTTCTTCATACGGCCGCTGAATACATCTACCTGCAGGTGTATAATAGCGAGCGGTTGTTAGCTTAAGTGTGGAGCCATCACGTAGTTTAAAGGGGCGCTGCACCAATCCTTTACCGAATGACCTACGACCGATAATCAATCCTCTATCATGGTCTTGAACAGCGCCAGAAACAATTTCGCTAGCAGAAGCAGAACCTTCATCAATCAACACAACCAGTTTTCCGTTTTCAAATCTACCGCTTGATGTAGCAAAGCTTTCGCGCTTTGGGTTAGAAACGCCCTCTGTGTATACAATGAGGTTCTTATCGCTTAAAAATTCGTCTGAAAGCTGAATAGCAGTATTTAGATAACCACCGGAATTCCCTCTCAAATCGAGCACAAGATGTTGCATTCCTAAAGGCTGCAACTCGTCAAGAGCTGTGTAAAACTCTTCCATCGTACTTTGTGCAAAACGGTTCACTTTGACGTACCCAATTTCTTCATTCAGCATGTACGCTGCGTCTACACTATAAATTGGAATCTTATCCCTCACAATGGTGTAATCAATCAAGTCCTTTACTCCTCTTCTGTAAATTTTGACACGCACTTTTGTGCCTTTGTCTCCGCGAAGCTTGTTTATTACATCACGGTTTTTGATTCCAATTCCTGCTACAATCGTGTCTTCAATAACAACAATCTTGTCTCCCGAACGAATTCCCAGCTTTTCTGAAGGTCCTCCAGAAATGGGTGATACAACGGCAATTGTGTCTTTTAAAATGTTGAACTGAACACCAATTCCCTCAAAGTTTCCACTTAGCGGTTCACTCATCTTTTTGTACTCCTCCGCTGTCATGTATTCGCTATGGGGATCCAAATCCTTCACCATCGCCACAATAGCTTCATCAATGAGTTTATCAAACTCTGGATTCTCTACATATTTGGTTTCCATCAAGTTCAAAACATCATCAAACTTGAGCTTGTATTCTTCTTTAATTGCTCTTTGAGCAAACACACTAGAACCCAAAACTCCAAGTGCAATAATCAACGTTGCTAATCTTCTCATATTCAAAATCTCTTCTTACTTAACGCTAAAATTGCCAAAATGATGCCACGATAGGTTAGATTTTCACAATTCTTGTGAATGTAAATCACTAAAGTCTAGAGCAACATCCCTAAAACACAATGGTTCGGTGGAAATATTAATCGATTAAATTGAAAATTCTTCCCCAACGAATTTTCTCAAATAATTTGGTTGCATCCTTATCAATAGAAAGCCAAATAAAGACGGCCTTACCTACAATGTGATCTTCAGGAACAAATCCCCAAAAACGACTATCTGCTGAATTGTGGCGGTTATCTCCCATCATGAAATAGTAATCCATCTGAAAGGTGTAGGAATCTGCTTCTATACCGTTGATGTAGATTCTATCCTCTTCAATCTTTAAATCGTTGTGCTCGTAAAATGAAATAAGTCTTTCATAGATTGGAAGATTATCAGCTGTAAGCTCAACGGTTTCTCCTTTCTTAGGAATAGTGATTGGGCCAAAATTATCTACGTTCCAAAAGAACTTTTTACTGCCTGTTGATTTCAACTCTGGGTCAGAGTTTGGGAAGATGTATTCAGCGTATGCTCCTTTTTCAGCAATGGTTGGTTCCACTGCTTGTACATTATTCAACTCTGAGATGCTTTCTCTAGCCTCATCAGTCATGGTAAGTGTAAAATCGCCTTGGTTAGAGACACGCCCACCTTCTGTGATGTCGTATTTCCTTAAAACTCGTTTGTTAAAACCCGTTCCATCAGTCCGAACATCATAGGAATACTGCATGTCTTCTGGCTTTTCAGCCAATTCGCCATTGATATGCAAATCTCGCTCCTTCACCTCCAGAATATCTCCCGGAATGGCAACACACCTTTTTATATAGTTTTCGCGCTTATCCACAGGTCGAAAACCTTCCATGGGATAATTAAAAACAACAACATCGTTGTTCTTAATTGAAGTGTAGCCAGGCAACCGCATGTACGGCAACTTAATCCACTCTAGGTAAGATTGCATACCGCGTGTACCAGGCATGGTGTGGTGCGCAAACGGAAAAGCCAATGGTGTATTTGGGATTCGCGGACCGTAACTAACCTTACTCACAAATAGGAAATCGCCAATAAGCAGCGATTTCTCCATAGATGAGGTAGGGATTGTATACGCTTCTATCAGAAACAACCTTATAATGGTAGCAGCAATTACTGCAAATACGATTGCATCAACCCATTCTCTGACAAAGCCTTTCTTCTCGACTGGCTTTTCTTTCTTCCAAAATTTCAAATTCATACCCGAAGTAACTGATCTAGTGATGATTTATTTAGCGAACCCCTCAAACTTAACATCCTTTATGAGTTCAGTCATGGTGTAAACACCTTTTTTACTTGCAAGCCATTCGGCTGCAAGTACTGCCCCTTTAGCAAAACCAACACGGCTTTTGGCGGTATGCCTAATTTCAATATTGTCAATATCCGATTCATACTTAACTACATGTGTTCCGGGAACATCTTCTTTTCGATGTGAGAAAATTTCCAGTTCGTAGTCTTTATCAGATTTTTCATTCACCCAAAGATTCTTAGCATCCAGGTTGTCGATAATGCTATTTCCAAGCGAAATGGCTGTTCCACTTGGCGAATCTAGCTTAGCTGTATGGTGCGTTTCTTCGATGGAAACATGGTATTCTTCATGTTCATTCATCAAATCAGCAAGCATTTTATTCACCTCAAAGAAGAGATTAACGCCAATACTGAAATTGGAAGCATAAAGCAACGATCGGTTATTCTTTCTGCAAACCTCTGTTACATGTTCTAGCTGACCAAACCATCCTGTTGTTCCAACCACAACCGGTGTGTTGGCATCAAAACATCTGAAAATATTACTTACAACACTCTGAGGCATCGAAAATTCGATAGCAACATCAGCTTGCGCAAGTTCATTTTCTTTTCCACTCCAATCGTCAGGGTCGTTAAACGTAACAACAATTTCATGTCCTCGTTCCAAGGCAATCTTTTCGATTTCCTTGCCCATTTTACCATACCCGGAAAGAGCGATTTTCATAATTATTGAGATGGATTCAGGCCAAAATTAGCCTTTTATTTAAGCCGTAGCGTGAGTGCAAGCGCAGGTGCTGGAATCAAGCCGGGTCCTACCTGATGAATTGTTGGGCGAATCTTTAATGAAAGGTCATCACTTACATCAAAATCCTTCAAATGACCATCCACCGTAGCATCAACAATATTCAGTACGTAAAGCACCCCCGTAAAAATGAGAGACAAATCTCTATTTCGTTGGTACTGGCTTACCAATTCTCGTAGGTTGGCATCGGAAAACCGGCCTTCAAATTGGTCTATAGTTGTTGGGTCGTCATCAATACGAGTAAGGTATGCTTCTTTATACGTTCTGCATTTCAAATCGTTGAAAACGGAACTGTAAATCAAACCACCAAAACCACCGTAAATGATAGGAACCTTCCACCATTTACCATTATATATTTGCCCCAAACCCGGCAATGCAACACTCATTATTGTTGCTTTAAACGGTGAGTGTTTTTTCTTTTTTACGATGGCCGTATCAGCCATAACCGGAAGAATAACAGTGTCAAGCTCTGTTTCAAATTCTTGAGCAAATGAATTGCCAACCGAAACAAGCAGCGCAAGAAAAAATGGTATGAAATACCGTATCAAAAGATTGGTTGGATTAAGGCCAAAGATCCAAAATGGAAAGAACACGCTTGAGTTCTTTTTCATTATCGAAGGAAATGGAAAGGCTGCCTTTGCCTTTTGCGTTTACTTTTAAGCCAATTTCCGCATCCAACTGCCGTTTCACATTGTCTTGAATGCGCTGATATTCAATCGGAAGTTCTTTTTTAGCTGTAACACCAGACGCTTTAGCCGATTTAGATGCTTGTTCGGCAGCTCGCACTGACAATCCACCCCTTACTATTTCTTTGAAAAGCTGAAGCTGCTCGCTCTCATCATCAATATTAATAATAGCACGAGCATGTCCCATGGTAAGAACACGGTCCATAATTGCTTTCTGAATCTGTGGCGGAAGTTTGAGCAATCGTAAATAGTTAGTAATTGTGGAGCGCTTCTTCCCCACTCTTTCGCCCAACGCCTCTTGTGTCAAGCTACATTCGTCTATCAATCGCTGATAAGAAATGGCAACTTCAATTGCATCTAAATTGTCGCGCTGAATGTTCTCAACCAGTGCCATTTCAAGCATGGTTTGGTCATTCGCTACGCGGATGTAAGCCGGAACTTCGGTTAAGCCAGCAAGCTGAGAGGCACGGAATCTTCGCTCACCAGAAATAATCTGGTACTTATTCTGTCTTACTTTTCTTAACGTTATTGGCTGAATAATTCCCAATTGAGAAATGGAAGCCGATAATTCATCCAACTTCTCTTGGTCAAAACGTGTTCTTGGTTGAAACGGATTTGCCTCTATTTCAGAAATAGAAATTCCACTAACCGAACCACCGGCATCTTCCTTCGGAGATGAAAGTGACTTTGAAACAATATCAGAACCTGAATCATCGAGTAGCGCTCCAAGCCCTCTCCCTAACGCTCTTGTCTTCGCCATTAGCTTAGTATTTTCTCACTGTCTTTTAAACGTGTCATGCCATTTTTCTGCAAAATCTCTCTTGCAAGGTTCAAGTAATTGGTAGCTCCTTTTGAAGCTGCATCGTGCATGATAATACTCTTTCCATGACTTGGCGCTTCTCCTAATTTGGTGTTTCGGGCAATAACTGTGTTAAACATCAATTGCTGGAAATGTGTTTTCACCTCTTCCACAACCTGATTTGCCAATCGTAAACGCGAATCGTACATGGTCAAGAGCAACCCTTCCATCTCAAGATCTGGATTTAAGCGTGCTTGAACAATCTTTATTGTGTTAAGCAGTTTACCCAGTCCTTCTAATGCAAAGTATTCACACTGAATTGGAATCAACACGCTATCAGCAGCAGTCAAACAATTAACTGTGATAAGACCGAGTGATGGCGAGCAATCCATGATGATAAAATCGTAATCATTTTTGACCTTGTTCATGACCAACTTCACCATCATTTCTCTGTTGGGAAGATTAATCATTTCAATCTCTGCACCAACTAAATCAATGTGTGCTGGAAGCACGTCTAAATTGGGTGTTTCTGTATGAAGAATAATGTCTTTCGGTTCGGCCTCACCAATAATGCACTCGTAAATACTGGTTTTGATATTACGTGGGTCGAATCCAACACCAGATGTTGAATTTGCCTGTGGGTCGGCATCAACCAACAGCACTTTGTACTCCAAAACTGCCAAACATGCGGCCAAATTGATGGCTGTTGTGGTTTTTCCTACTCCTCCTTTCTGATTGGCTATAGCTATAATCTTGCTCATCTATTTCCTCTAATTTCTGATGACAAAGTTAGCCCATCTACAAGGGCAAGAAATCGTATGTTTTTAACAAAACGATGCGCTTACTAACAGTTTTACCTGTTTATAACTCGAACTAACGTTGCTTAATTGCCTTGGCGGTTAGATATAGAAGTAGACCAACTGGCCCTGCAAACAGCGTTAAAAACAGCATCGGTAAAACCAGCAGGTGATGGAATCCAATAGTTCGGGCATCTCTACTAATCCAAGCACCAATAAAGAGGTCGAAAGCCAAATAGTGAACCCAGCCAAGAAGCAAAACGTCATCACGCTGAAATGAGATTTTCAAGTTACTCAAGGTGTCCATACCTCCTTCTCCGCCCAAACAGTAGAAAAACAGAAAAACGTAAACGACACTAAGTCCCGCTGACCAAAGCCCAGAATGAACCAGTTTCTTGGTAATAACATGATTAGGAACAATAGCCAATAGCGCCCATGCTGGTATTACGCTCGCATTGACAATTTTATAAAACAGGTCCCAATTCATTGCTTGTAAATTTTTTCGATAATAGAAGCGAGCTCGCGGTCGCTGGCGGTTACCACATTCCCTGCATCATGCGTAGTTAACCGAATATCAACTCTGTTGTAAACGTTCGACCAATTTGGGTGATGATTCACCTTTTCTGCCACCAATGCAACTTTGGTCATAAAACCAAATGCCTGAACAAAGTCGTTGAACTCAAAGGTTCCAATTAGTTGATTGTCTTTTTCTTCCCACATAGCTGTGAAAGTAAAAACAAAAAAGGGCGAAACTCATGATTCGCCTCTTCTTCTTAGCATAGCTGCAAATTAATGACGAGAGATTGTAAATTAGACCCGACCAACTTTGATCTCTGCGAAAACAACATACGACCGGCTCATTTCTGAGCTACCATTTAAGCCAACCACTGGACAGAAAGGGTTTGTATATCAGCTATCAGATTTTCTTACAGAAAAGAATGTAGGCAAGGTGTTTCTGCTACGCGGATAT
>DMRV01000224.1 GCA_003456455.1 Flavobacteriales bacterium | reverse complement strand
TTTTCTTCATCCTCCATAGTTTTGCGGCCATGAGGAAACTTTTACTTCTAGGATTTTTAATTTCTAGCTTTTTCATCACTCAAGCACAAAGCTTAACAGGAGTTATATCTGACTCCGACAACAGGAGCATTTCAAATGCACACATCACCACTAATTCTGGAGCGCACACGTACTCCACCAAGGATGGAAAGTTTGTAATTGAGGAAGTTAAAATTGGTGACACCTTGCTGATTACGCACATCAGCTATATGCCACAATCTGTAATTCTGACAGACCTTAAATCGTTGACAATTATTTTGAGCGAAAGTTCCTTCGAGTTGACGGCTGTTGAAGTGCGCCATAGCGTAAAAGCGATAAACAGCATTACCGAAATTGATGTGGCTGTTGCTCCCGTAACTACCTCTCAGGAAGTGCTGAGAAAAGTACCAGGACTTGTAATCGGACAGCACGCTGGTGGCGGAAAGGCTGAGCAGATTTTTCTTCGAGGATTTGATATTGACCACGGAACAGATGTGGCAATTTCTGTTGATGGAATGCCCGTGAATATGGCTTCGCATGCGCACGGACAAGGCTACGCAGACCTCCACTTCGTTATTCCTGAAACCATTGAAGAAATTGATTTTGGAAAAGGGCCATATTATGCCGACAAAGGTAATTTCAACACCGCAGGTTACGTTGCCATGAAAACCAAAGACAAGTTAGATGAAAGTCTTGTTTCGATAGAATACGGCCAATTCAACACCATCAGAGCGCTTGGAATGTTCAACCTAATGAAGAATAAACCAAACCAAGATGCATATGTGGCAGGCGAGTTTCAATTGACTGATGGTCCCTTCAAATCATCACAAAATTTCAATCGGATAAACCTGATGGCCAAGTACAATACCGCCATAGACAAACGTCAATTCCTATCGGTTCAAGCATCTTACTTTAATAGTAAGTGGGACGCAAGCGGACAAATTCCTGTTCGGGCAGTGGAAAGTGGTTTAATCGGTCGCTTTGGCGCCATTGACGATACAGAAGGTGGCAACACGCATCGTATCAATGCTGCTATGAATCACAGGGCTATTTTGGGAGATCATACCACCGTTACAAGCAATGCGTTCTACAGTAGGTATGGATTTGAGCTGTACAGCAATTTCACTTTCTTTTTAGATGACTCGATTAATGGCGACCAGATAAAGCAGTTCGAACGCAGAAATCTCGCAGGATTTGAAAGTGTTGTCGATCATCATTTCCACCTGAACAAAGGCACCATCGGTCTAAAAGGTGGGCTTGGAATGCGTTATGATGATGTAAATGATGTGGAACTTTCTCACACAGCAAATCGAGATTCACTGATTGAACCCTTTGCATTAGGAGACATTGACGAATCGAATATCTACACTTTTGTTGGGGCAGATTTTGAATTCGGAGATTTCCTCATAAACGCTGCTGTTCGTTTAGACCATTTCAAGTTTGATTACCACAATAAATTGGATTCAATTTACAATAGCCAATCTGAGCAAACCATCAAACCGAGCCCGAAGTTCAATGTCATCTACTCTCCTTCTAATACATGGCAGTTATACCTAAAAACAGGTATGGGATTCCACAGTAACGACACGCGAGTTGTGGTTGCACAGAATGGTCTAAGAACGCTCCCAACAGCTTACGGAGCAGACCTTGGAGTCATCATTAAACCACTAGACAATTTGATGATAAACGCTGGCGGTTGGTACCTCTACTTAGAACAGGAGTTCGTTTATGTTGGAGATGCTGCCATTGTGGAGCCAAGCGGAAGAACGCAGCGTTTGGGTGCAGATATAAGTGTGCGTTACCAACCGCTTAAGTGGTTGTTGATTTATGCTGATTTCAACTATGCTTTTGCACGTGCTCTAAACGAACCAAAAGACGCCAATTACATTCCGCTTTCAGCAGATTTAACTTCCGTTGGTGGAATTACAATCAATCATCCGATTGGAATCCAAGCAGGAATCAACTACCGTTGGATTGGCGACAGACCAGCCAATGAGGATTATTCCCTAACAGCCAAAGGTTACTTCGTTGCTGATGCCAATTTGAGCTACACTTGGCGCAAATGGACTGCTGGAGTCGTCATACAAAACCTATTCAATACGGAGTGGAACGAAACGCAGTTTGCCACCGAATCGCGCTTACTCAACGAAACTACGAGTGTAGAAGAAATCCATTTCACACCTGGCACGCCATTCTTCATAAGAGGAAAAGTGAGTGTGCGGTTTTAAAACCCTTCAAGGTCTCAAACACTTGCTACCTTTACAGCGTCTTCGGTTTATGGTGAACTGTTGACAAGCTTGAGAAGCCGCAGAAACCCCTCACAGGTGGAGCGGCTTCTTGTTTTCTGACCATATAAGAAATGATTGCAATAGGCTGAGCAGACTAATCTGTCTGCCACAAATAGATTAGAAATAAAATCTATTAGTAACCATTTACAGTTAGCCAATTATAAATTTTTAGTGTCTTAAAGTAATATCTAATTAAGAAAGTATAGCGTTAACTGTATTAAAAGAACACTATGGGAAATTTGGTACAAATGAAAACAAAGATTACACAGCATGAACTGAAGGGCGCCTTCGTATGCACTAGTCTTAGGGAAGTGTCAGATATTATGTGTGATTACTACTGCGATTTAGCGGAAATGAAACATCAGGTCGCTACAACATTGGTGTGCGATTTACTTTTCATAGACACACGCGTAAAAATGCTACTCGTTAAGTATTTCAAAGCCATTTCAAAGCTGGAAAGTCGTAATTACACACCCTCGTCCCAAATAATCTGGAGATATGACTTTAATGACGAAGGTCTTGAGGAATTTGGCGAAATTTTACAAGAAATGACCGGCTTATCGTTTGTTTTTGTTGAAGTAGACAGGTCTGATGAGCATTTTTTAGCTGCTGTTTAAAGCTCCTAATTCAAGACAAATTTCACATATGACTGTTTTGATAAGTCTTTTTTGATAAATTGACTTTCGCTAAACAGATATCGTGGAAAAATACGTGTACGCAGACGGTAGAGCACAAAAAATTAACGAGCTAAAAGAACTTGCCATAGAGTCTACCTCTGATGGTATTGCACTTTTGGATGGAGAGGGGAAGTACTATTACATGAATAGCGCCCACGCAGTACAGTTTGGATACGAAAACCCAAGTGAATTACTCGGTAAAACTTGGGAGGTTTTTTACAAGCCGGTTGAAATAGATCGACTGTCAAAACTGATTTTTCCTATCCTAGCTACAGAAGGTACATGGCGAGGCGAGACAATTGGCGTAACAAAAAATGGCGAGCCCATTTACCAAGAAATAACGCTTACTGCACTTGAAGATGGCGGTCTAATTTGCATTACGCGGATACTGGATAGTTATAAACAGCTTGAGCAGCAATTAGAGATAAGAAATCAACAGGTTTCCTCCATTATAAAAAATGTTACTTCCGGAATATTGCTCGAAGATGCCAACCGTTTCGTAGTAGAAGCGAATGAAGAGTTGGGAGCCATGTTTGGAATACAGCTTAACCCAGACGAACTGAAAGGTACTGATTGCCGCACCGGCATTGAATATGTGAGCCAGGCTACAGCAGACCCAGAAGGGTTTGTTGCCATGATAAACCAGCATATTGCCGACCAAATTCCTGTTTTCAATGAATTGATAGTATTGCAAGACAGTACTTATTTGGAACGGGATTTTATACCTGTTACGGTTGATGAAGTGCTTCAAGGCTATTTGTGGGTTTACCGAGACATTACTGAACATGAAACCACGAAGCAAAGTCTCAAACAACTTATCGACAAAGAACATGAACTCAATGATATGCGTTCTAAACTTGTTCGAACCATATCACATGAGTTCAAGAAACCCATACTTAATACGCTAACATCTATTCAATTGCTTCAGGTTCAGCTGAAAGACGCAAATGAAACCCTGTATTCGAAAGGTTTAAACTACATCGTAGCTGAACTAGATGCTTTGAATAAAAGCGTTTCTAAACTGGTAAACTACGAAGCGTTTTACGACCAATCGAAAGCTAGGTTTAAACCGGTAAATTCCAAAAACCTGATGAGGAATTACCTTTATTATCATTACAAACTTTTTATATTAAGTGAGAAGTTTGTAATTGAGGATACGTGTGATGAACAGGCTGTACGCCTAAATATTGAACTTTTTAACCTAGCGCTTAAAAACATTATAGAAAATGCTCTTAAATACACATCTAGTAATGATGTAATCCGAGTAACTTCCAAAATAGAACATGAGAAAGTAGTTTTTACCGTGTCAAATTCGTTAACCACTGCAAGCAAACCAGATATAAAACAACTAGGCAAACCACTTTATCGGGCAAATCCAACTGACGATAAAGGGCTGGGACTGGGTTTAGGCATTGTAAAACATGTGGCCGAAATGCACAAGGCTAAACTTAACTATGATGTTACCGATACAGAATATGCTATATCGTTAGCATTTGATTTTGCTTAATCAATGGAACAAGTTAGAGTCATTATTATAGAGGA
>DMRV01000093.1 GCA_003456455.1 Flavobacteriales bacterium | reverse complement strand
AGGAATTATTTATGCTAACCAAGGTCTTTATGACGTGACTTTGGTGGCAACCAATTCTGACGGCAACAATACAATGGTAAAGGCGGAATACATGGTCGTTTATGCGAATATTCCATATTGCAGCCCTGCCTACGATATTGAAGGCAATATGTATGAGGTGGTAGAGATAGGAAGCCACTGTTGGATGGCCGAAAATTTGAAGAGCGCAAGCTATACCAACGGAATCTCCATAACAACAGGTTTAAGTAGCACAGATTGGGATAACAATACCACTGGAGCTTACAAGCATTACAACGATAACAGTTCGAACAACACGACTTACGGCAAACTTTATAATTGGTATGCGATTAACAACAGCAATGGTATTTGTCCTGATGGCTGGCATGTGGCTACAGATGCGAACTGGGCTGATCTGTACAGTGCACTGGGAGGATTTGCGGTAGCGAATCCAAAAATGCGCTCTAGTACTGGTTGGAGTCCAAATTCTGGAAACAATAGCAGCGGTTTCACTGCTTTGCCTGGAGGTTTGTTCGGAACTAACGGTCAATACAGTGGACTAGGCGATCAGGCCTACTTCTGGTCAGCTACACAATACGATGCAACTTCAGCCTTTACACTTCAACTATACAATGGGCTTGATGAGCTTTTTGACTACCCTGTAGATAAAAATGCAGGAATGAGCTGCCGCTGCGTGAAGGATTGATTTATCAGAACTTCAGAATCACCTCCATGGCGTAATGGTCGTTTAGGTCACTGATGTTTTTGAAACACGGTTCTTCAGAACGGAACCGTCTCACATTCCGAATCATTTTTTTTGGTTCTACACCATTTGGTCGGTAAAAGATGAAATCGATAAGGCGGTCATTGCCTCCTACACGGAAGTCGTTGTCCGACCCTGCGGTGAATTTCATCTCACTATCTGGCTCATAGTCCTTTACGTCAAGCGTAGACAGCATTTTATAGTAGCTATCTCCGTTGTCTTTTCCTTTGTTGAAATCGCCCACCAAGATTTGCGGAACACCTTCTTCCTTGTATTGGTTTGTTAAGAGGCGAATAGCCTCGTACTGCTTCTGTTTAATGCTATAGGGTCCGCCAGCCTGTATATGTGTGCCCAGCAATTGAAACTTCTGCCCCTCAAATTCACCTTCAACCAGCAAAGCACCTTTGTTGGAAAAGCAATCGATAAAGCCATCACAATCTTTATACTTAATCTCTTCCAGTTCTTTGAGCGGCATCTTGCTCATAATCCACACACCGCTGTTCACCTTTATCCACCACCAATTACGGTTGGCTGGACCAATACGAACGGGGTAAACTTCCTTCCACTTGCGCTTTAGTATTCTGCGTGCATCGCCATGAAACGCTTCTTGAAATACGATGATGTCGTAATTTTCAGCAGGCAGCACCTTGGCTATTTCGCGGGCACGCTTACGCTTTCCGGTAAGCAGCGCAAAACGCGGTAACATGTACATGTTCCAACTTAAAATTTTCAGTTCTTTACCGCTATTCTCAGCTTCTTGTGCAGAAACAGGTTGTGTTGGAATGATGAACAGGAATGCAATAAGAATGAGGACTATATTTCTAAGCAAGATGGTGCGTTTTGGGATTGCTTCAAAAGTAGAAGAAGTCTAGAGAAAAGACCTATTGGGCTTTAGAAGCCGAACAGGAATGAATTTGTTATCGTTTACTCTTGAAATACAGAATAGCGTAGGCAATTAAGACCACCATAAGACAAACGAAGAATACTGTGGTAGACATTGCTTTTACCACGGAGAATGTGCTAGTCAATTCGACCATCATGCTCGTTTGGTTCGGGTATTTGAGTAGCATGGTAATGATGCCCGCGTTCTCCGCATAATCGGCCAAGCCAACTACTACTGGGATAAATGCCACGTTGACTGCCCAACCTTGAAACTTGCCCATTTTGGATAAAAGGTAAACCGTAATAAGACTGTAGCTAATAGCAAACAGAGCAGGATAAATCATATCCAACGGCAATTGCCGTGTTAGGTAAGCGTGTCTGCCTTCTTCTCCTAATTTTTCGAAGAGTAACTGCACATACTGCGCTTCGTAACCAAAGGGAAGTACGTCCAACAGTTTCATGCCATCTGCAAATGCCATTACCTGCGGAATGGTAACCAACAGCATGATTGCGTAAACAATATTGTTTCCTACAAAAAGCAAGAGAATGCCCTTGCCGCTGATGGTTTTATTGGTTGGTTGTGACATACGGTTGATTGCAAACTTAAGTCATGCTGAATTCATTTCAACATCCAATTGGTTCAATGGGTGATTGGTTTGACACTCGTCACAGACGCGCCTGGCCACAACCTGTGGTCAGTTAGGTATCTAAAATCAGACCTTATTCCTCGTACCCAGCCAAATCAATAGCATCACGGATGGGAACATGAGGATACTGTAAATGGCCGATGGAATGCTCATTACCGAATTTCCCAGAATACCTGCTGCAATGGCAATGCCCAGCGTTCCGTTTACCACACCCACTTCTACACCTACGGTTACAGCCTGCTGTTTGTTCCGTGTAAGTACGAGTGTGACGAAATAACCGATAGCCATGCCGATCAGGTTCAGGATGAGTGCCATAGGACCCGCCTTTTCAAAGAAATCTCCGATGTTGGCACGCTCTTTCAAGAGTGCAGCGGCTATGATGAGCACAAGGAAGACGGCAGAAATGATTTTGACGGGTTTCTCCGCTTTCTGCGCAAACGCTGGTTTTCGGTTTTTGATTACCATTCCTATAATAACTGGAATTACCGTTATGGCTAGTATCTGAGCCATGGTTTTTCCGAACGGAAGATGAATGCTACGGGTCTCACCCATGTATTGCTCTAGCCCTAGGCTAACAAGGGTTGGAATGGTGAATACAGTAATTAAGCTAGCAATGGCCGTGAGGGTAATGCTCAATGCCACATCGCCTTTGGCCAGATTGGTTATAAGGTTGGTAGTGGCACCTCCCGGGCAGGCCGCTAAAAGGATGAAACCGACAGCCAGTTCGGGTTCGAGGGGAATGACAGCCAACAGGCCGAAGGTGATTAACGGGATGGCTATCAATTTGAGAATAACACCAATGGCAACCGCTTTCGGAAAGCGGAGCACACGCCTGAAATCATCTATCACAAGTGAAAGTCCCATTCCCATCATGATGATGAAAAGGGCAAGCGGAAGAAATATTTGTGTGATGATGTTGGTTTCCATGGCGTTTCTTATGAATGGGAAATGTATTATCTGTCTTTGGATAAAATATCCATCAGTCTGAAGTTGAGATATAGTTTTTCCTTTCCCACTTTTTCTGACCTCAGAAATCCCGCTTTTTCCAATTCTGTGAGATAATTCCCTACGGTTTTAGCTGTTCCTAGATTGGCATCAATCAGGTACTGCCGCTTTGTATAGGGTAATCTGAATAGGATTTCGATGAGTTCTTTGCTGTAAACCTTCGGAAGTTGTTGCTTCACGTCCTCTGCGAAAGCACTCATGGTTTTAGAAACGAGTTCCAGTCGTTTTAGTCCTTTTTTAGCTGTGTACTCAATCATGTTCAGCATGTAAATTATCCATCCGGTCCAATCTTCCTTCTCTGTCACGGCACGCAAACGAACATAATATTGCTGCTTATTTCGAATAATGTAGTCGCTCAGGTAGATGGCAGGAATGTCGAGCAGCTTTTCCATTTTAAGGTATAGTAGGAGTAGAATACGCCCCGTTCGGCCATTTCCATCGGCAAATGGGTGGATGGCTTCAAACTGATAGTGCATCAAGGCCAACTTTATCAATGGATCCAAACCATCATTGGCGTGAATGAACTTTTCAAGGTCGCTCGTTTTCGATCTGATCACATCCTCGCCAGATGGAGGCGTGTAGATTACTTCCCCTTTGGCATTGGTCAAGCTGGTTCCGGGCGTGTTTCGAATGCCTGACGTATTCTCTTTGATACATTGCATAATCTCAATGCAGAGATTGGTGGTGATGAAAGGCTTGGTTTCCATCCTGTCTAGCGCAAGCCACAGTGCTTTTTTGTAGTTCAGCACTTCCTTTGATGCCGGATTGGTGAACTTCTTGTCTGCCACCAAAGAACGATAGATGTCATCATTCGTGGTAATAATATTCTCAATCTCGGAACTCGCCTTTGCCTCTTGCAGGTGAATGGTGTCTAGAAAAAGTTGCGGATTTGGCAGGTTGGTAATGGCCCCGTTCAGTTGCGCCAATGCGCGACTGGCCGTAATGGTCTTGCGCAACACCTCCGTTGTTTCCAAGTTGATGGAAGGTGGTAAAGATGGAAGTTCGTTGTAGGGAGTTTCTCTATCAAATACGGCCATAATACAAGGGTAAGTTTTACACCCGAAAAAATAACGAGGGTAAAAATAAGTATAAATTACACTTGTTTGAATGATAAGGGTAAATCCTACATTTATAGAAGGAAAACTTCAAGGTTTATAAAAACCTAGTAAGTCTTGCTTGCTAAAAGGAATGGGGTGGGGTGTTGGAGGCACAAGTTGCAAACTTACGCCAGCAGGGGCGCTTTTTAATGCTGATGAATTGCTCAATATAAATTCTTCAAGCATCTAATTGGTACTCAAATAGGTTTAGTCGAAATTTCCCTGGATTGTATTTTAAAGGTGGAATCCGTAAATCCGCAGAAGCCATAGGAAGTTTCGTAATCCAAGATTTTTTCTTTGGATTTAAGGTGTCAATCCACTTAGGCGAATAGAATGTATTCTCACAGTTGGTTAGAATATGCCAACTAACAGCTCTTTCAAAAGACAACTCATTCATTTTTGATAACTCATCCAAATAAGCACTTCCGTAAGGATCAGACTTGAATGCGGCAAGAACCACTATGGTCCTTTCTGATAGAGGGATTACGGTTATCAGAATGCTAGAGTACTTATAGAGTGGGTTTTCACTCATATTTATAGCTTTTCCACTAAATAGGTAAGTTGGAGTCGTGTCAGATGTAACAGCGAATTGAACTGGGTAATTTATTTCATAGGTCAAAAAGTCTAATTCTGAATAATCTTTATTGAATAAGGCTTCAGTAAGCACTTTCTTATGCGGAATACTGTCGGAAAGTCCTATTTGTGAAAAGTGTAGCTGAGATTTAATATCGTTCACTCCAAAAAGTTCTTTTACACTATCTGTCACATCTTCACTTTGATTAGAGAACAGTTTTATGTCTTGTTTTTTTCGGTGATAAGCAATAGCAAAGGCACGGAAACTAAGAAGAAAGCAGTGCTCATCTGAGTCTAAGTCAATGCTATCGGGATTAGTTTCAATTGGAAGAAATATGTCATTGTCATGCTTCCTACAAAACCCAAAAAAAGTAGATGCAGCTATTTTTCCAATTGGTCGGAATCCAAGTTCTCAAGACGTTTCAGAATATTCCCTTTCCGTTAATGCGTAAACTTTTTTGTTGCCCCTCTTGTCAGATTCAAGAAGGGTAAGGGCACCCGTTCTTTGCAAGCTATGTGCTGATATTATAATCTCAGAACATTGGTCAGGATAATCGTGGAAAAAGCATTCCTTAAGCGCAGCTGCCTTGTTTACAGTGGACCTAATTTTGGATACCCTAATGTTGTGTTCCCTAATTTCATTTTTTGACATTACTACAACCCCTTCAACTCACTCACCAACTCCGTAAGCACCTTCTTGGCATCGCCAAAGAGCATGCTGCTCTTATCGCGGTAAAAGAGGTCGTTATCAATACCAGCGTAACCCACGTTCATAGAACGTTTGTTAATTACCGTATGAGCTGCATCTTCAACCGTTAGAATAGGCATCCCGAAAATAGGGGAGGCAGGGTCTTCCTTCGCAGCAGGGTTTACTACATCATTTGCACCCAAAACAAGCACCACATCGCAAGTAGCAAACTCTGGGTTAATGTCTTCCATTTCCACCAGTTTGTCATACTCCACGTTACTTTCTGCAAGCAATACGTTCATGTGTCCGGGCATACGGCCAGCAACTGGGTGAATAGCGTATTTCACTTCAACACCACGGCTTGTAAGGAGGTTTTCCATCTCGTTTACCACGTGCTGAGCTTGTGCAACCGCTAATCCATATCCAGGAACGATAATCACTTTAGACGAGTAGTTGAGCAATACGGCAAGGTCAGACGGATTGGTCTGCTTGTACGATTTCTGAGTGCCATCGCCTCCGCCAGCTACAACATCTTTTCCACCTGTGCCAAATGCACCAAATATTACTGCGGTTAAGGAGCGATTCATTCCCTTACACATAACAACCGTAAGAATGGTTCCTGCCGAACCAACCAGAATACCACCGGTGAGCATGGCCATGTTGCCGTAAAGGAAACCGCCAAAGGCAGCAGCCATACCAGTAAATGAGTTCAAAAGCGAGATAACTACGGGCATATCGGCACCGCCAATTGGCAATACAAACAGCACACCGTACGACAAGCTCAATCCTAAAAGAATGTAAACCCACAGCTCAATATTGCTGTGAATATGACCACCAGCCAAGCAAATGGTTAGGCCAACAGCGGCAATGATGAGTCCTGTATTTAGCACATTGTAAAACGGTAGTCGAATGTCCTTTTTCAGATTTCCGTTTAGCTTTAAGAACGCCACCATACTACCTGCAAACGAAGTGCTACCAATTACTAATCCTGCAAAAATGGTAAGCAGAATAAGAAACGAAGCGTTCGGGTCGTGCACATAATGCGGAAATTCGATAATGCCGATAATGGCAGCACAAGCGCCACCCATTCCGTTAAACAACGAAACCATCTGTGGCATATCAGTCATCTGCACTTTCTTGGCCATCATGTAACCGAGAATGGTACCGATGGCAATGCCACCACCAATCCAAGGTAGGTTGGTCAGATGATTTCCAGAACCGTCTGTGTAAAGAAAAATAGTAGCAATAATGGCGATGAACATACCAGAGGCTGCCCATAGGTTTCCGTTTCGAGCGGTTTTTGGTCCGCTCATCATTTTCAGTCCGTATATGTAGAGAACCGAAGCAATTAAATACGCAATCTCTAAGATGTATTCTCCCATGACTTAGTCTTTTTTAGCTGGTTTTTTCTTGAACATGTCCAACATACGGTCGGTAACCACAAAGCCACCGACAACATTCACGGTTCCGAGTATCACGGCCAAAAAGCCAAGAGTCAGTGCTATGTAATTATCTGGCGAAGCCGTTCCCATCACAATGATGGCACCTACTACAACCACTCCGTGGATGGCGTTTGCTCCACTCATCAAAGGCGTGTGCAATACAGCCGGCACACTTTCTATGACCTCAATTCCGAGAATAATCGAGAGAATCACGATATAGACCATGTCCATATTCTCGTATACAAATGCGAGTATCTGTTCCATTTTTATGCGTTAGAAGTTTCTTTTGGTAATACTGATAGATGAACCAATTTTCCATCTCGAATAATGAGCGAACCAGTGGTTATCTCATCTTCCATATCCCACTTGAATTGATTTTCTGCCGTGAGGTGAAGTAAGAAGTTCGAGACATTCTTGGCAAACAGCTCACTAGCGTTCATTGGTAGAGTAGCAGGGAGGTTCCCTTCTCCGAGTATAGTCACACCACCAACTTTAACAGTTTCGTTCAGCTTGCTTGCTGATACGTTTCCACCTTGCGAAACGGCCATGTCAACGATAACCGCACCTGGTTTCATCTTGGCAAGCATTTCGTCTGTAATCAGCAATGGCGCTTTTCTACCAGGAATAAGAGCCGTTGTAATAACGAGGTCGGCACCAACCACTTTTTCAGTTACAACTTCCTGCTGTTTCTTCAAGAACTCTGGCGAAACGTTTGTGACATAGCCACCAGCCATATCTACACTGTCGTCTCCGTCTACTTCAATAAACTTTCCACCAAGCGATTGAACTTGTTCTTTAGTTTCTGGACGGATATCCGAAACCCAAACATTCGCTCCTAGGCGTTTAGCGGTTGCTATGGCCTGTAATCCAGCAACTCCGGCACCAAATATCACAACCGTAGAAGGTTTGATTGTGCCTGCAGAGGTCATTAGCATTGGGAAAATCTTTCCCATTTCGGCACCGCCAAGTAGCACGGCTTTGTAGCCAGCCAAGTTGGCCTGCGAACTTAAAACGTCCATGCTCTGAGCAAGCGATGTTCTTGGAATGGCATCCATAGAGAAAGCATTCACTCCAGCTTCTGCTATTGCTTTCACCACATCCGTATTGGTAGCTGCAAACAAAGTTGAGATTAGAGTAGAACCCGCTTTTAAAAGCTTTGCTTCTTCCTCCGTTGGTGGATTAACCTTGGCCACCACATCGCATTCGTAGGCATTGGCTTTTGCGCCAATAACTGCTCCAGCAGCGGTATAATCGCCATCAGAGAAGGAAGAACCTTCGCCAGCTCCGCTTTCTACAATAATTTCAAATCCTTTCGATTTAAGCTGCTTGGCGATGGTAGGGGTAATGGCTACTCTGGTTTCTCGCTCTTGTATTTCTTTCGGTACTCCAATCTTCAAAACGTGTCGATTTTAGTTATATATTCAAATGTATGTGTTTATCACAAAGTTATTCCTCCTATTTATGCGTTGAAATCCACTAAGTTTGAACAACCCTGTTTCGGAGTTGAATTCTAAATAACGTATATGAATATCCTTTTTATCTGTAGCAGAAATGAATGGCGTAGCAGAACAGCGGAAAGTATGTTCAGCCAGAGCGAAGAACACGTGGTGCGTTCAGCTGGAACAGCATCATCAGCACGCGTTAAGGTAAGCGAACCCATGATGCTTTGGGCTGATATGGTGTTTTGCATGGAAGACAAACACAAAGAAATTCTACAAAAGCGATTTAGAACCGCTACACGCGACCTCCGTATTATTGTTCTTCACATTGAAGACGAATACAAGTACATGGAACCTGCCCTGATTGAAGAGTTGGAAGACACGTCCGCTCCTTATTTTTGAGTTGTTGTATGAATTCAAGAATAAGTAATCTTTAACCTTCGTTATAAATTGAAATAGCTGATGATGAAGCTTTTAACCGTTTTTCACTTTCTACCGAAAGGGAAATGGCATTGAAACGGGTGAACTTATTTGGGCGTTCTTTTCCAATTATTAGTAATTAACGTCCTTAACGCAAACTTAAACTGCCACTGACTTCTAGCAGTTGCGAGTAGTTCTAATGCGTGTAATTTTGACGAGTATTTTCAATTAGATCAAACCATGACTGTAGACATAGATAAAGCCGTTGACCATCTTTTTGAAATGATTATCAATAGTGGCGAGGCAGATTACATTGGTGAAAATGTGACCCAACTGGAGCACATGTGTCAAGCGGCTGAATATGGCGAAGAACAGGGCAACGACCCTGAGGTTGTTTTGGGTGCTTTATTCCATGATATTGGCCATTTCTGTGCTGAGTATGGCGAAGAGCATGACATGGATGGTCTTGGTCATATTGCGCACGACAAGGTTGGAGCCGACTATTTGAGAAATATTGGGTTTTCAGAAAAGATTGCAAGATTGGTTGAAAGCCATGTAGAGGCTAAGCGCTATTTGTGCGCTGCAAAGCCGGGTTATCACGCCAAGTTGTCTGGGGCTTCTGCAAAAACACTTGAGTTTCAAGGAGGGCCAATGTCAGAAGAAGAAGTGGCCAAGTTTGAGGCTGACCCTTATTTCAAAGACATAATAAAAGTGCGCGCTTGGGATGAGTTGGCGAAGGTGGAAAACAAGCCACTTCCCGACCTCGAGCGCTATAAAAAGATGGCGAAAGACCATTTACGTAATAAGCTAGAAGCATGAGTAACTACCTAACCGCAACCCAGCAGGATTTCTGGAAGAAAAACGGCTACATCATCATCAAAGATTATTTTACCGAAGAACAAAAAGCTGAGTTGGTAGAGTGGGTAGAAGACCTTGAAACGCGCCCGGAAACAGCCGGTAAGTGGATGAAGTATTTCGAAACGCCCGCCACCGACCCAAATGGTCGGCAATTATGTAGGGTTGAAAATTTCCTTCAGTTTCATGAAGGTTTTGATGATTTACTACGTGGGGAGAAACTGATTGGTGTACTGTCGGAACTGATGGACGAACCAGCCATACTTTTTAAGGAAAAAATAAACTTCAAATTACCGGGAGGAAATGGTTTTCTACCGCATCAAGATGCGCCAGCTTTTACATCCTTTGGACAGAAATACCACATTACTTTAATGGTGAGTATTGATGCATCTAACCCTGAAAACGGCTGCTTGCAGATGTCGCCCGGAATGCACGATAAAGGCATGCTACCTACAGCGCCAGATGCGACTGTTGATTCAGAATATGCTGAGACGCTGAACTGGGAATATGTGGAAACAGAGCCGGGAGATATCGTTTTATTTGATTCATACATTCCTCACAAGTCTGATGCTAACGTAAGCGATAGACCAAGGCGCGCATTGTACATAACCTACAACCGTACATCTGAAGGAAGTTATCGGGAAGAGTATTACAAGGAGAAAAGAGCAGTTTTTCCACCAGATGTAGAACGAGACCCAAATAAGGTTTACGGAGATTCAGGTGTTTTCAACGTTGGAAACCCAGTCTCCGTTAAAATGTAG
>DMRV01000293.1 GCA_003456455.1 Flavobacteriales bacterium | reverse complement strand
CAATGCGTCCTTTGGCATTACACCGAAAGGCGAGAAGACCATCACTTTTTTGCCGTCTTCTTGTTTGGTGATGAATTCGGCAATGCTGTCAATCGTATTTCGTTTGACCTCATTACCTGAAACAGGGGAGTAGGTCTTGCCAATTCTAGCGTAAAGCAGTTTGAGGTAATCGTATATCTCTGTTGTTGTACCAACTGTGGAACGTGGATTACTTGATTTTACCTTCTGATTGATTGCAATGGCGGGCGAAACACCAGTGATTGAATCCACTTCTGGTTTGTCAATCTTACCTAAAAACTGTCGTGCATAAGCAGAAAGACTTTCGATGTAGCGTCTTTGTCCTTCAGCATAAAGTGTGTCAAATGCCAAAGTAGATTTACCTGACCCAGATAGTCCAGTAATCACAATAAGTTTCTTGTGCGGAAGGACTAAATCAATATTTTTGAGATTGTGAAGCCTAGCACCTTTTATGATAATGTTGTGCTTAGGATTAGGAGCTTCCGATCTGGGCATTGTTGCAATTAATGTTAAAAGGGTTGCAAATTTATCATTAGACAAACCGTGTTCGGATTAATCTTCTAATATTTGTCCTAAGCATCAACAAAAAATAATTTTCGTTGTTGCACAATAAAGAAATAAGGGTTACGTTAACTCATGTAACGGCCCGAGGCACTAACCAAAAATTGACCGCATAAGAAAAACTTTACTCAATCAAGATTTTAAATTAAGTCTAACCTAAAGAGTGAAGCTATGCGAGTATCTGCCCTGAGTGATCAAGAACTGATCAGACTGTACGTTGAAGGAGACGAGATTTGTTTTGAAGAGTTGGTGAACCGTCATAAAGACAGGCTATTCACTTACTTGGTTCTTCTTTTGAAGGATCGGAATCTTGCCCAAGATTTTTTCCAAGACACCTTAGTAAAGGTGATTAACACCCTTAAATCTGGAAAGTATTTGGAGGAAGGAAAATTCCGCCCTTGGATGCTGAAGATTGCGCATAATTTGGTTGTAGATCATTTCCGCAGACAAAAGAAAATGCGAATGCAACACTCTACGGAGGAGTTTGATGTGTTTTCGGTTATCGGTTGTGAAGACCTGAATCGAGAGGAGGAAATGGTTCAAGAACAGATTCATTCCGATTTACGGAAGCTGGTAGCGATGTTGCCTGAAGATCAGAAAGAGGTACTACTGATGCGTGTTTACGCTAAGATGCCTTTCAAGGAGATTGCGTGGGTAACTGAAGTAAGCATTAACACGGCTCTAGGAAGAATGCGTTATGCGCTGATCGCCTTAAGAGCTTTAATGCAAGAGCATAAGGTAAAGCTTGTAGCTTAATCTTTAGAAATAAGATAAGTAGATGAAAGCGCCCCGAGAGATCGGGGCGCTTTTTTTGTGCCTGTACAATATATCTGAAACTGTGGCGTATTAAGTACATACCAAACAAACAAACAAACAGATATGCCAAAAACATTTACTCTCCCAACAGATTTACTAACCGCAACTTCAGCACTTACAGAGCACGAGCCTTGTGAATTGTTGTTCCAATCGCAGCTTGTAAATTTCCTCAACGAAGAATTTGAAGGTGTTTCTTTTTCGCCCGATAATAATGTAGTTGATAGCGTACTTGCTTACAGCAAAGCGGTTGAAATGAAAAGTTCTTCAACTATGGTTGATGGACTTCATATAGTGATGAATTAAGTACGAATTAGGATAAAGTTCCGAAAGCGGACTTCCGAAAGGAGGTTCGCTTTTTTTGTTCAATTATCCGTGTAAACTCGACCTTGTCGCCACATATCTACAGCGCTGTACCAACTGCTTTTATAGATGGGCGAGCGGTCTAGACGGAAATCGTTGTCTGTGAAAGGGTTGTCGACTTTATAAAAGGTTACTCCAAGCGAAGATGGGTTTTCTTCTTCGCCATAAATCCAGTACTCCGAGTTTGAACTCTTGTAAATGATGTTTGGCTGACCGAAGATAAGGTAGATTAAACCACGATCGCTTTTCCAGCCTTCGGTGTAACTGGTAAAGAACTCATTGGAGTTTTCTACCCGAGAATAATACTTCTGAATAAGAACTCTGGCTCTATCTTGATTGCCAGCCAACTTCAGCCAAAACCTGTCAATTTCAGCTTTTGGAAAATCAGCTTCTTTAAGCGCATTGTATTCAGAATTACTATTGATGAATCTGAGCGGTTCTATTAGGTCGTTAACGTCTTTTACATTCGGAAAAGTTTCGTCAAACCGATACAAAGTGAAACCATCTTTGGTACTATCTGAAATCTGAAAATGATAGAATCCTTCTTTTGTAAGCGTTAATGGCTGCCCGAGAGGAAGTTCAAAAATACTGTCAGCGGTGTAATCGAAAGACTTTGGTGTTTCTACTGAGAAAGGAGGTCTTGGCAATGGAAACTCTCGATTGTAATAACGCACAATGGCGCGATTTTCACCACTCACATGATCTAATGTGAACTCTTCGTCTGCTTTAATATAGTTGCGAGACAACGCATAATTTGAATTTGTCAGTTGAAGTGTGAAAAACTGACTACAATTCGGATTGCGTCTGTCAATATCGAAATAGCGCTTTACACGTGTGTTCCTTCTTAAATCAACCAAGTCAATTTTTAAAAGGGATTGCTTGACATTGCTTGGTTTCAATTCTAAAACACCACTTATTGTTTTGCCTTGCATTACAAGCGAACTATCTGCAAAAACCACAACTGAACTGTCTATCAGTAGTTTGCTTTCTAGCTGTGTATACACCTCGTATCTGATACGAAAGAAGGAGGAGTAGAACTTACTCTGTGAGTTGAACATATATAGCAACTCGTTGGAGTTGATGCGGAAATGAAGCTCTGTTACTGAATCGTTTTTATGTAAAACATTGAATTCTGGATGCAGAAACGAAGCATCTCTATCGTATAAATAGGATAGGTTTTGATTGGAGATACGCTCTGTATAGCAGCCTGAAGCCGCCACCAAAATCACCGAAAGAAGTATAAGAACTCTACTAATCTTCATCTTCCAAACCTAACATTTCGCTGGGAAGTTGCTTTGTAGACTTCGCTCCCATTTTTCTTAATTCTTCCGCCCGTTTCACAAGGTTTCCAGTTCCCTCAGATAGCTTTTTCATGCCATCACTATAAGCAGTTTGGGTTGAATTTAATCTTGCGCCAATCTTCTGCATGTCTTCAACAAAACCAACAAACTTATCGTAAAGCAAACCACTTTTTTTAGCGATTTCAACGGCATTTTTCGTCTGACGGTCTTGTTTCCAAATGGATGAAACCGTGCGCAAGGTTGCGAGTAGGGTGGAAGGACTCACAATTACAATACGCTTGTCCCAAGCAAATGTGAAGAGTTCATCATCTGCGCGAATACTGGCGCTAAAGCTGCTCTCAATTGGCATAAACATCAGTACAAATTCGGGGCTATTCATTCCCTTGCTGGTGTGATAATTCTTATCCGAAAGCCCTTTTATATGAGTTTTTACAGAAAGCACATGCGCTTTCAACCATTTATCCTGTTCTGCTTCATCATCAGCGTTTACGAAACGTTCGTAAGCAACCAGAGAAACTTTGCTGTCAATAATAATCTGCTTGTCGTCTGGTAATTGAATCACAACATCAGGAAAAAGACGGTCGCCCGAATCGTTGTAAGTGGTTTCCTGCGTAGTGTACTCTTCTCCTTTTATAAGACCAGAATTTTCGAGAACACGCTCGAGAATAAGTTCACCCCAGTTTCCTTGTTTCTTGCTGTCGCCTTTTAGTGCGGTTGTCAAATTATGTGCTTCTTGACTAATCTGCTTGTTGAGTTCGTGCAAGGTTTTGATTTCACCTTTTAGCGAAGCTCGTTCCTTCTGTTCATTATCGTATTTCTCATCCACCTTCTTCTCAAAATCCTTTATTCTATCGCGCAGCGGAGTAAGAATTAAGTCGAGGTTTTCTTTGTTCTGGTCGGTAAATTTCTTCGATTTCTCGTCTAGGATTTTGTTTGCCAGGTTCTCAAATTCGGTATTGAAGCGTTTGTTCAAATCTTCGAATTCTTTCTTCTGTTCGTTCTGGCGACTTTCCTGGTCTTTAAAATGCGTTCGAGCCGAAGCTAAACTCTGCTCCGTTTCAGAAAGCTTGTCTTGTGTTTCCTTTAATTCAGCTTTCAGGATATCGCGCTCGTCTGTCAAACGCCTTTCACCTTCAGCCAACGTGGCTTTTTCAAGCTTGAGTTGTTCTAGTTCTCCATTATCCGTGTCGGTTGCAGTACCACGTTTCCCAATTAGAAAACCAACAGCAGCACCAACCAAAATCCCTACAAGTAAAAACGCAAATTCCATTGGGCGATGAAGTTAGG
>DMRV01000173.1 GCA_003456455.1 Flavobacteriales bacterium | reverse complement strand
TTTTTCGAGTAATCTGCCATTTGATTTATACGTAGGGCTTCCCTCTCCTCCGAAAAATGGAAGAGACTCAACCACTGAACATGATATGAGTAAAGTTGATAGTAAAAAGAGTAATAGGTGTCTTTTTTTCATAACTATTTTATTAAATTTACATGGCCCATTTTAACCACACGTTCGCCAGTGGTGGCATTGTTGAAGATTACTTTCCATATATAAGTTCCGTCAGGATAAATTCTTGAACTTGGACGGGGAGGATCTTCACGAAAAAGACCATCCCAACCCGTATCCCGATCATTCGTTTCAAAAACCAACTCTCCCCAACGATTAAAGATACTCAGTTCATAGAATGTCGGATCTACAAATGACGACAAAACTGGAATGAAAACATCATTCAATCCGTTTGCATCAGGTGTAAATGTATTGGGAACGTACAAAATCACTTTATCTGTAATCGATACATATTGCTGCGCTGTATCAGGGCAAATACCATTATTGTTAGCGACCAATGTTACAAGGTAGTTCCCAGGTGGACATGCGTAGGTATAGTCTATTATATTTTCAGCATAGGGATCGTAAAATGCCGTTGGATAGGCATAGAGTTCACTTAATGGTAAGGGGTCAAGACACTCACCAAGATCCCATAGATAGTCTGTTGCAAATTCAGATGTATTGAAGAATGAGAAAGTAGGTTCCAAGATCGACTGAGAAAGTGTATCGGGATCAACCTCAAAGTCAGCAATTGAAATATCTAAAGATTCAACTATAATCATTTCTGTCGTATCCGGATCACATCCCAATCCTGTCATAGTCAAGACTGTATAATAATTATGATAATAAGAATCATAATAAATTGTATTGTAAACATTCTCAGTAGTTGGATTCGTTAAAGGTGTACCATAGCCAATCATAGATGAATCCGTTTGAAACCATTCATAAAATGATGTTCCGGTTCCACCGTCCACTGAGGCAATAAATTGTGTCCAAGAGTTTACGCAAACCAAGGAATCATAATCTACGCTCAAAACCGGATCACTGACTACATTTATAAAATGCTCATCTGAAGTATTACATCCTTCGCCTGTTTGAGTCATCAAAACCTGAAATGATGCATCCTCAAATAAAGAATCAGTCAAATAACTTGCCGCGGTTTCTCCCGAGATATCGACATAAGGGACACCGACGGGTTGTGAAATTTGCCATTGATAAGAATCAATAATTCCAACTCCACCACTTAATGTAGAAGAGCCGTCATTATTAAGCGTTGTTAACGGAACCTCTGCCCCTTCACAAACTTCGATTTCACCAAGTATTTCTACAATCGGATCAGGAACAATTTCTACCTCTACACCATTTGATGGAAGTGAGGAACAAGCTATACCCGTTTGCTGAACGGTAACTGTGTAAATATTGAATCCTACTGTATCTGAATATGGACAGAAAACACTATCAATAGAACCCCCTGGCGACCATAAATAAGAATTTGTCCCAATACCTCCAGTGACAACCGAATTCAAACAATCCACTTCTCCACCAATACACATGCTTTGGGGAGCACCAGGGTCAATGGTAACAACAGGATCATCCACAACATTAATTAGACCAAAATCTGAAACTATTGTCTCACAACCATTAGGAACGTAACTCACTTCACAGTAATAATAATATTCTCCAGCCGTTACAAAGTTTGGTGGAGAATACTCGGCATTATTTGCATTCGGTATGAGCAGACCATTAACTATTGAGGCAGAATCATTCACATACCATTGATAAGTTGGTGATCCCACTCCCAGAGCAACAGCTACTTCAAGTGGGTATGTTCCACCGACACAGATCGATGTGTCAGCTAAAGGTTGTAAGGTGAATATCGGGTCTAGATTCACCGTTACTAAAACTGAATCCGTGTTACCGAAACAAGTTCCAAGAAATGCCGATGCAAAATATTGAAATACTCCTGTATCACTTGGACATACATTAATAGTATGAGGATTCGAAAAAGTGGTATCACCTGTACTCCATAATACATAATCTACAATGTCATTCCCAGTAAAATTAGCAGTAAGATCTGTACATCCATCCTCACATATAGAGGGTTCTGTTGCGGTAATAGAGGTAATAATGGGTTCTGTTTGGACATCGATAGAAACGTCATCTGGAGGACTCACACAACCATTAAGTGAATAGGTGACGGTAAAAACGGTACTACTATTTAATGGAATTGAAAATATTGTATCACTTACGTTTGATCCAAAAACATTGTTTTGATCTTGCCATTCATAAATACCAGGAGCTCCAAGTAAAGTTGTGTCTGGAATTGCCGTAGCATAAAGCATCGTTTGAAATCCGGGGCAAATCACGGAATCCTCAGCATATGCGGTTACAGAGGGAGTTGGGTAGACATAAATATGTGCGTCAAAAGGATCTCCTGCACAAACACCATAGGTTGGCGTCACAGTAAACATCAATTCAGCAACTATCGGAGGATCTGTTTGATTTTCATATAAAACAGAGGAGGAATAGCCTACGCAATTTGAATTACTTACTGGGCCAAACGGATTTCCTGTTGAAGAAACAATAGAATTCGTAGGAATGGCAACTGGAGCGTCCCATGAATACAATGTACCATTTGGAACGATCGCATTTACGGGAATCCCACAATAACTATCTCCACTGCAAATCGTATCATAAAATACAGGTATTGTTGGACCTGGATCTACATTAATCGTTAACTCAAAGGTATCACCAATACAATATCCATTTTCAGCAAACACCTGAAATACAACAGATTGTTGAACATTAGTTAGATTAAAGAGTTCGAGACCAATAGTGTCTTGCGGTGCGGTAACATTAACCACCCCCTGAATATTTGGATTAGGAGCAATTTCCTGCCAGGTATATACAGTGCCATCAGGAACAACTTGATTCAAATTGCCATCTAGAGGTGCGTAAATCACCGAATCACCACTACATACGGTAATCGAATGATCCAATAAATTAGGCTTGGGAAAGATATTCAATTCAATATCAAAAGTGTCACCCGGGCATCCAGCATAAATCGGAATAACCGTGTAAATCAACTGCTGATCTATTGAAGTTATATTTTCAAGATTTGGACTCAACTGAAAAACACTATCCTTAGGAGATCCAAAATTGGAGGTCTCATTCAATACGTCATTGCTAAATTGTACAGTCCAATCATATTGTGTGCCAACTGGAACGATATCGGTGGCTACACCCGGATAGTTTACCCATTGCTGTTCTGAACAAATGGTATCAAACGCATTTTGAATGGACGGAGCCGGCAAGACAGATACGGTTAACAAAAACTCATCACCAAAACACGATCCCGCAAAAGGAGTTACTAAATAGGTCAAAGTTTGAATTGTATCAGTTTGATTTA
>DMRV01000311.1 GCA_003456455.1 Flavobacteriales bacterium | reverse complement strand
GCCTTGTCGTAATCTGGCTCATAAGTAATGTCTTCCACCAGTTCTATGTAGTGAATCTTGTTGTCTTTGTCTAACACAAATACAGCACGCGCCAACAGTTTCTTAAGTGGGCTGTTAACCATTTCTAGGTTGTATTCAGTGCCGAAATCGTTATATCTAAAGTCGGAAACAGCTTTAAGATTTTCGATTCCTTCTGCACCACAAAAACGTTTAAGTGCAAACGGAAGATCTCTAGTAATGGCTAAACCAACTACGTTGTCCATTTTGCTAAGAGCTTCGTTGAACTTCTTAGTTTCCAAAGCGCAAATTCCAGTATCAACACTTGGCATAGAAAAAATCACCTTATTCAATCCTTCAAGATCGTAAAGACTTTTTTCGTTCATATCTGATTGCACATATGTGAAATCTGGTGCCACTTCACCTACTTCCGGAATGTATCCTTTCAATAATACCAAGCTGCCTTTGAGCTTTACTGTTTCTTTTCCTTCTGACATAAAATTTTGTTTTTGATCGGGCGCAAAATTAGCCATTTGATACAAATTTTCAGGGCGTATATTCGTATTCTCAACCATTCTCTTAATGAAAGTCCTCAAGGCCACTTTGGTCGTTGTTTTACTAATTGTTTCAACCCTCCTTTTGATAGGCGTTTTTGTTCCCGAAGTGGATGATGAGTTTGAGGTTAAAATTGACCGACCAGTAATGCAGGTTTATGCAGGAATGGCTAATCTGCAGCGAGCGCCTTTGTGGGTTGGTGGATTAGATAGCGTGGAGCAAACAGGTGGTTTCTTGGCTATGCCAGGAAGTACTTTCAAACTTTATTATTCTGGCACCGAAACTAGTGTTGTTTACGACATGGAAGTGTTGGAAATGGTGCCGTTGAAATCAATCAAATTCAAGCTTTACAATGATATGTTTGAGTTTGCAGTTTCCATAATATTTGAAGCTGATGGTGGCGGTACAATTCTCTATACTTATGTACAAATGAAGGGAAAAGGGCTCATTCCTAGGTCGTTTTTGCCATTGCTTAAATCCTCAATTATTGAAGCTGGAAAAGACAACTTTAATGGGTTGAAACAACTCCAAGAGCAGTAGTTTGAAAGTGTTATTAGTTGGTTCTGGGGCGGTTAACTTATCAGTTGCTGGGTGGTTACATCCTTACGTTCAGGAGCTTTCATTTTTGGTGCGAACTTCCAAAAGTGAACTTATTGATAAAGGGAAATTTCGATGTAAATACGGTGATGCTGATTGGCAGGAGTTTACTTGTATGGCTAGCTCAGAAATCAGTGAACTCAGTATTCCTGATATAGTTGTCATAGGAGTAAAGAGCTATGCGTTAGCAGATGTTTCTGCGAAAATTTCTAGTGCGTTTGGTGCTGATATTCCCGTTGTTTCAGTTTTGAACGGTGTACGTCATATTCAGGTGTTAGAACAAACGTTTAGACATGTTGTGCTTGCGACCATTTTTTACAATGCATACCGAGTTTCTCCCTCAGAAGCAGTAGTTGTTCCTGGTCCAATTGCTCTGTCGTCAAGTACAGATGTCAAAACCGTTAAGCAGTTGCGACAGGCTTTGAGCCATTCAACACCAATCAAGGTTATTGACAACCCAAACGATGTTGCCCATTGTAAGCTGATAATGAACTTGGGAAACGCGCTCCAATCAATTGTTGGATATCATGATAATCGCAGCAGAGATGTACCTGAATTACAACGGCTTACTGCGAATTTGATGTGGGAAGGTGTTCAAGTACTTAAGAAGCATGGCATTAAAGAAGTAAAGCTACCTGGCGTGCCTAGTTGGATGTTGATTAAGTTGGCAGTTATACTTCCAAGCTTTATAGTGGTTCCAATTTTTAACTTGAAAATGAAAGCGTTGGCCATTAATAGCATGGCCCAAGATGTTGCAAATGGTTCTGAAGAAACTGAGTTGGAGGACCTTAACGGTTACTTAGTAGAATTGGCGGAAAAATTGCAAGTGGACGTACCGTATAACAAGGCCATTTATCAAACCTTCAAAAAATGGAATGTTATTGGAGCTCAGCCAATAAAACCTTCCGTTTTGCTTTCACGAATTAATTCCTTTTCCAACCGATAATGCAAGTGGTCGGTTAGCACCGCCAATCCTTTATCAAACGTAATGTTGTTGGTTACGATAATGTGAGAGTCATCACGGTACGGCTTCAGAAATTTCTTGTAGGATGGTACCACATGATGTTCCCACTGGTAGCGAACCACCGCTTCAGGATAGCCGCGTTCATCTCTATCGCGTTTTATTCTGCGCTTTAGTTTTATCTCTTCTCTAACATCTAGGTAGACCCGTAGGTCTATCAGGTGTCTGATTTCGGGATAATGAAATACAAACAATCCTTCTACAACAAGAATCTTGGCAGGTTTTACCTCTATACTTTTAGGAACTGCACCTTCCTTGTTGAAGCAGTATTCTGTGATGTTTATCGGTTCATCTTTTAGAAGCGTTTTCAAATCTTTGAGAAAAGCCTCCTTATCAATGGAAGTAGGGAGGTCATAATTGACTTCACCGTTTTCATCCAACTGCTGCTGCTCCTGTGGTTTGTAGTAGTTGTCCTGCGAGATGATACTGACGCTTCCTTCTGGTAGGTTTTCCTTCAGCTTTCTTAGAAAAGAAGTTTTGCCTGATGCGCTTCCTCCTGCAATTCCAACCACGTAATGATTATCAGACATGTCTGCAAAAATAGATTCTTTTGCTAGCTGAGAGATAAGAGATTGAAACCATCAACCTACTTTGCCGTTGTTAGTTTAATCTATAATGAACACTGATTTGATTTCCGAATTTCTGCTCGATGTAAACAATCCTAAAGGATTGGAAGATTACCTCGCGAACAACAACTACTTGAACGCTGGCGAAAAGCTTGAGCATCTTGATGTTGCGGGTGATGGAAACATGAACATGGTGCTCCGAGCGGTTACGAATCATCGCTCGTACATACTCAAGCAGTCGCTGGCGTGGGTTCATCGGTTTCCAATGGTTAAGGCTCCTAGAGAGAGAATTTTGACCGAATACGACTTTTACCAGACGGTTCAGAAAAATGCGGAGATAAAGAAACTAACGCCCGAAATGTATTGGCTGGACAGGTCGAATTTTCTGCTTTGTATGGAAGATTTGGGACAGTCTCAGGATTTTATGCATTTGTATAAGAAAGATGGAAACCTAGAGAAAAGTGAAATGGCTGACATTGCTCGCGTTGTTTCTGAGCTTCATTTTAGATTCAAGTTTGATCCAAATGACGAAGGAATCTCAAACATGGAAATGAGAATGCTCAACCATACTCACATATTCCATTTCCCTTTAGATAACAACAATGGTTTTAATCTGGATTCTGTTCTTCCCGGTCTTCAATCTGCTACGGATAAGTTCAGAAATGACCAAAAATTGAAAGCTCGAGCGTTGGAGTTAGGCGAGATTTACTTGTCAGATTCTGGAACACGATTGCTACATGGAGATTATTATCCGGGAAGCTGGCTAAAGACGCCAAACGGATTCCGAATGATTGACCCAGAATTCTGCTTTAAAGGCCCTGCCGAATTTGAGTTAGGAGTTGCCGTGGCACATTTGAAAATGGCACAGCAATCCGAAAGTTTACTAAAAGACCTATTTGTGTACTATCATTTCGATAGCAAATTTGATGGTTCACTATTTTCCAATTTTGCAGGAATGGAAATGATTAGAAGAATTTTGGGTTTAGCACAATTGCCCCTCGAATTAGATTTAAAAGAACGTTTAGAATTGCTTGACGAAGCGTATGAACTTGTAATAAACGGATGAAGTCCGTAATCCTTTTCTTCTTTCTACTCTTTCCACTTTCTCTTTTCTCACAGCAGAGGGTTTGGATTGATTCCGACATAATGATTGGGAAATTCAAAAAGGATGTGGATGACGGCTTAGCCCTGATTCTCATGTTGCGAGATTCCAATTTGCAAATCGAAGGAATCAGCTTTGTTCATGGAGTTGATTATGCTGATAAAGTGACATCAAAATTATTGAATTGGTACGCGCCAAATCTTAATATTCCAACCTTCAAAGGTTCTGACGATAGTGCGGGGTTTGGAAAAGAAACGGATGCCGTAAAGGCAATCATTTCCGCATTGGAAAAAGGTCCTATGGCAATCTTAGCTCTTGGGCCAATGACAAATGTTGGAACGGTTCTAAAACTCCGTCCAGATTTGCACAAAAACATCACGGCTATTTCCTACTGTGCTGGCCGTAAACCCGGAATACTTTTCAGTCCTGGTTCGGGAAAGGTTAAGTTTTCGGATTACAATTTCGATTTAGACCCGAAATCTTCAGCTACACTCCTTGAAACCGAAATTCCAGTACTACTGTCTGGATACGATTGTTCCGATAGTCTTTTTCTTAATCGAGAAGACTTCATCCATTTAAAGAAAAGCAAGAATAAAGGAGACCGTTGGCTCTTTCGGCAATTAAAAAGTTGGGAGAATCTTTGGAGCCTATTTTTAGGTTCAAAACGGGGGTTTATTCCTTTCGATTGTTCAACCGTTGGGGCGTTGCTTTATGCTGATGAGTTTACTATAGAAACGGAAATTCCCGCGTTTATCAAAGTTGATACAAACGATACGAAATACACAGTTTCAACTCCTACTAAGCAGTTTTTCTACGTAGATCAAGATGGAGATGGAAAGCCGGTATCGTATTGCAACTTTACAAAGCAAAAATTCAAAAAGCGTTTGCTTCGCGCCCTGAACCATCCGGAGTATCGCTAGCAAGACTATCTTTAGCGCTTAGTCGTAGCATTTGAAATTAATTTCCTTCGCCCTTCTTTTTACGTTTTTAGCAACTGTAGCTTCTGCTGGCTCAATAGACGGTCAGGTGGTTGATGAAGACGGTTCTTCGGTTCCGTTTGTAACGGTTTACATAGAAGGCACAACCATTGGAACAACCACAAATTCTGAAGGTAATTATCACCTAGATTTAAAAGACGGATTTTACACAATTGTATTCCGATACGTTGGATTTAAAACAGAGGCGAAAGGTGTTACCGTTACAGGCAAAACACAATTAGCTGTCATTCTTAAACGTGTTGTTTTTCAACTGGGAGAAGCACAGATTGACGGCAATGAAGACCCAGCTTACCGCATTATGCGTTTGGCACGTTCTCGAAGAAAATTCTATCAAAACCAGGTTCGAGAATTCTCGTGCAAAGTTTATGTGAAAGGAGTGAACCAGGTTAAGAATCTTCCAAAACGTATTCTCGGACGCTCGTTAGACATCAGCGGTTTGGATGAAACCAGAAGTGGAATAGTTTACCTATCAGAAAGTCTTTCTGAGTTTCATTTTAAAGCCACCGACAAGACAAAAGAGCGAGTTATTGCTTCTAAAGTAAGTGGTAATTCGCAAGGGTTTACTTGGAATAACGCTACAAGCATCGACTTCAATTTTTATGATCGTACGTACGATTTAGAAGGACTCAGCGATCGCGACCTAATTTCGCCACTTTCACCATCCGCCAATCTTTATTATCGGTATATCTATCGCGGCTTTTATGTCGAAGATTCAAT
>DMRV01000389.1 GCA_003456455.1 Flavobacteriales bacterium | reverse complement strand
CTGGCGCGATCACGTTTTAAGCCCTCTCCGGAGGGCTTTTTATTTCTGTGGAATTTGGCATTGTATTAAGCCTATCTTTAGAAAAAACCAATTCAATTATGTTCTCAGATAAAATTAGCCAACGAATTCTTGCATCGTTCTTAGGGTGCTCAGCTTTCCTGTTAAGCGGGGCGTTTGTTCTTTTCATGACGCAACAAATTATTCCTGCTCATGCGGAAGAGCTTGATTTATCGGAAGATAAGATGTGGGATGAATCGTTGCGTGGAGGTGTTGGGCTTGGGATTAAAGACAACACAGGGTATTTTGTCGTTTGGGGTAGCCCAAATAAATTCTACAAAGTTGACCTAACGAAAGCGGATGATTGGTTTGAGGAGTAAATACGGAACTCCTTCAGGAGTTTTTGATTTCCGGTAAATCAGATAGTTCGTTAAACACTCTGCGAAAACATCTTCTCACCAGAATTTTTAGTCCAAACAAATTCATCTAGCGCCATGCAAATAGTACGGATGAAAGCTTGCCCTTCTGGCTTTACGGTAATCCCGTGTTCATCAACCACTAAAAGGTCGTCTGCTAGATGTTCTGAAAGTCGTTTTACAACGAGTTCATGCTCTTCTTCTTTCAGATAGTCAATACTGCAATTGAATGCGCACATAAGCTCCAGAATGGCTTTGCGAATTATTAAATCACGCGCTGAATGAAGATGACCTTTTATCAACGGAAGTTGCTTGTTTTCAATCCATTCCATGTAAGCCTCAACCGAAATTGGGTTTTGAGCTAACGAACTCCAAGCATCGCTAATTGCAGAAACACCTAAGCCTATAAGTGTGTCGTTTTTAGCTTCGGTGTAACCCATGAAATTTCTGTGCATTTCACCTTTTTCAGCGGCAACAGCAAGGCCGTCATTCGGTTTTGCAAAATGGTCCATTCCAATCTCAACATAACCGTTGCTTAAGAGCTTCTCCTTTCCTGCATTGTACAACGCAATTTTCATGTTCTCATCCGGTAAATCGCTTTCGTCATAACCGCGTTGCGATGGGCTTTTCCATGGAACGTGTGCATAGCTGTAGAATGCAATTCTGTCTGGATTAAGTACAAGAACCTTGTCGAAAGTATCCATCATTCCTACCATTGTTTGCTTTGGTAAGCCATAAATCAAATCGTAATTGATCGAGCCAAATCCTAACGCACGAGATTCTTGGGTTACTTTTCTAACCTGCACAAACGATTGCATGCGATTGATGGTTCGCTGCACAACAGGGTCAAAATCCTGAATTCCGAGACTTATTCTATTAAAACCTTTACTCCGCAAGAGTTTCAGTTGCTCCTTGGTTGTATTGTTTGGATGACCCTCAAAACTGAATTGGGCTTTATCGCTAACAACGGCATGCTTCAAAATGCCATCCATCATAATCCCCAAATTCTGAGCGGAGAAAAATGTGGGCGTTCCACCGCCTAAATGCAGTTCGGCCAATTTTGGTTTCTCACCCAAAACATCAACGTACATTTTCCATTCTTGTAAAACTGCATCAATGTAAGGACCTTCAACTTTGTGGTTTACGGTAATGCGCTTGTTGCAGCCGCAATATGTACAGAGGTTTTCGCAGTAAGGAAGATGAATGTAGAGTGATAAACCTTCTTCCTTGTCTTTTTTGTAGCTGGCAACTAAACGTGTTAAATGCTCAGACTTGTCAAACTTGGCGGTATTCCAATATGGAACAGTCGGATAGCTAGTGTATCGCGGACTAGGAATGTTGTATTTCTTTATGAGGTCTGTGTTCATGGCGTGTGACATTCTGGAACTCCGCCAACAGTAGTCACTTCCATATCCGGACTTACGTACGGTATACCTAGGTTCATTCCTCGGAGAATGAAAAGAGCTCCCATGATGGCAAACATTACAGGCATCAATTTTCGGATTTTTCCGCGCCATTGAAGAGAAATGAGGTCACCCGCTAATATGATAGTTATCATGACAGGAACTGTTCCGAGACCGAAAGCAGCCATAAACTGGGCACTTTCTAGGGGATTACCAAGTGCCAATGCACCTGCCAAACCAACATAAACCAATCCGCAAGGGAGCAACCCATTAATTAACCCCAAAACCAAAGGTCCAATTGCGCTTTTGCTTTTGAATAAACCTTGGAATGTCGATTTCAACTTGAGAAACAGCTGAGCAAATTTCGTTGTAGGATCAATCTTTTTTGTAATGGTTTTGGGAAGGATTAGAAACGTCAAAATCAGAACACCAACGGTAATTGAAAGCGCTTGCTGGAAGTCTCCAAACATGAGTTGCTTTCCGAGAAAACCGACTACCAACCCTAAAGTGGCGTAGGTGGTTATTCTACCAAGATTGTACAACAGCCCTCGAACAATTCCTGCTAAACCAGATTTGCCCGCAATTGGTACAGACAACGCAATGGGACCACACATGCCAATGCAATGAAAACTGCCTAAAGCTCCTATGGCAAATGCCGTAAGAAACATTACTTGACGAACAAATTATCTTCTTGGAAATAAGTTTTTCCGTTGGCCTTCCATTCCACCTTTACAAGGTATTTACCTTTGGAAAAACGGTCTAGTGAAACGCTCATCTGTGAATCTACCTTTGCTTCTTCTAGCTTGAAATCCATGGTGTCATCAGACGGGCGAAAAAAGTGAATTTTCACGTCTAGAACAGGGTTTTCAAACGCCAATTGAACAGTATTTGTGGTATTGGTAACCACTACTTTCTGATTGTCTGTAGCCGCATTTGTTAATTGGTCAATGCGACCTTGAAAGGCAATCTCTTGTTCGTAGTAATCGTCAGCTACAAGGTCAAAGTCTTGCTGGAAGGCCAAAATAGCCATACCAACCATTAGCACTACAAACGAACCATACAAGAATACTATGCGCCAACCCCAACTCATGAATCTATTTTTTAGCTATTTGCATTGGCCCAATGAAGTTGGTCTTTATTTTTTTTAAGAGTTTATCTCCATCAAAAATCCCAACAATAACTGGAGTGTTTCTTTCTTTCAACTCATCTTTTGCAATGGCAATAAACAGCACGCCTTCTGATGTTCCTTGCGGTTCTAAGTTAAGCATGTCTCCAACTAGTTTTACTTCGCCAGGCCCTTTCACAACTTTTAGGCTCAGCGTCATATCTATAGCTGTCTTGTTTATCACTTTGTAATTGTACAAGTTAGTGACGGTATTGTTTTCTCCTTCTTGAAAAAGCATTCCAGGAGTTCGTAGAACTGTTGCTCCAATGTCTGCGCGTGTAATTATGAGTGCAAACATGGCAAGCATAAGAATACTCAATACTCCAGTGTAAGCCTTTAGCCGAGTAGTGTATGTAAAAGGTATTCCTGAGGCAATGGTCTCTTCGCTCTTATAGCCAACTAGGGCTGGCTCCAAGCCAACTTTGTCCATTACATGATCGCAGGCATCCATGCACGCGGTACAATTGATGCACTCGAGTTGTGTACCGTTCCTAATATCGATTCCTGTTGGGCAAACATCCACACAGGCATGGCAATCAATGCAATCCCCTTTTCCTTCTGCAGCGCGATCTTCCGCTTTGCGCCATTTGCTTCTTCCAGCTGTAGACTCTCCACGTGTGTGGTCGTATGCTACAATCATGGAGTTTCTGTCGAGAAGAACTCCTTGCAATCGTCCGTAAGGACAAATATTGGTACAAACTTGTTCTCGCATTTTGGCAAAAACACCGTAGAACACAAAAGTGAATACCGTTATCAGTAATAATCCAACAATATGGTCTGCTGGGGAATCGGTTATGATTTCAAACAGTGCATCATTACCGATGATGTAGGCTAAAAAGGTATTTGAGATGATGAATGAAATGCCAAAAAACAGAATGTGCTTGATGGATTTTTTTCGAATCTTCTCAGCGTTCCAAGGCATTTTATCTAATCGCTGCTGATGCTTCCAATCTCCTTCAATCCAATATTCAATTCTGCGGAAGAGCATTTCCATGAAAATGGTCTGAGGACAGAACCAACCGCAGAAAACACGACCAAATGCAACTGTAAATAGCACAATAAATAACACGAAGGTTATCATTGCCAAACCAAACAAGTAGAAGTCTTGCGGCCAGAAAACTTGTCCGAAAATGACAAACTTTCTCGCAAGAACGTTAATCATCAATAGAGGCTCTCCGCCAATTTTGATGTGTGGCCCTGCAAATAGAAAAGCAAGTAGTAAATAACTGAGCCACTTTCTCCAGTTGTAGTACTTGCCAAATGGCATTTTGGGATAAATCCACTTCCTATTCCCACTCTCATCTAGCGTTGAGAGGTGATCCCTAAATGACCCTTTTTCGTCTTTCTCCTCCATAATTCAATCTTTTCAATGAGTTGAAGATAGGTTCGGACAAAGGAGTGTTCCGTGATTGAAATCACAGTACTTGCCTTCCCACTTTTCATTTGCTCGGGGTTGGATATTGCGATTATCCAATTAAGCGGAATTACTCCGCTGCATCAGCCGTGGCGGCCTCTGCAGATGGAGCTTCAGTTGTATCGGAAGGCGCTTCTTCAGCACCTGCTTCTATCCAAATCTCGCCTTGTGGTTCTTTCCCGTTTTCAGGATTTGAACCTTGCAGTGAAATGATGTAAGATGACACTTCTTGAATCTGAACTGGAGAAAGCTGGGCTTCCCAAGAAATCATACCCTTGGCAGGAACACCATACTTTATCGTTTTAAATATGTTTTTGACGCCACCACCATGAATCCAATATTCATCCGTAAGATTTGGCCCAACTCCAAGCGGAACTTGTGAGCTTCCGCCTGAGGCAGCATGACAGGCAATACATAGGGTTTCGAACTTGGCTTTACCGTTACCTATTGACGTTACGTCAGTTAAAAACACGGCTGTATTTTCGTCCACATTATTAGCGGAATTTGCGAGCATCGCTTCTTTTTCATCTGCTGCAATAGCCATTTCCGCTTCGTACTCATCGTACTGTCCATGACCACCCGATAATTGGTAGTATCCGATGTACACGAAAGCAAAAACAATACTTGCATAGAACATATATAGCCACCATGGCGGAAGCTTGTTGTCTAGCTCCATGATGCCATCGTACTCGTGATCTAACAAAATATCATTCTCTTGCTCAATTGGAACTGCTGCTGAAAGCGCGCCTTCCCAAATAGATTTTTCTGGTGCTACGGCAGCTAAGGATTCTTCTTCACTAGAAGTGCGCAGAGACTTAATCAAACTACTTAAGTTGTAAAGCATTCCTAAAAGGACAACTAGCAATAAGCCGTTTACAAGAATCATAATCCAGAATAGACCATCAGACATTTCGAACATTGAAGCCGCTGGCGTTTCTGTTTGAGCTATTGCGTTAGTTGTAGACATAAGCAATCCACCGCCAACCATTGCTGCAATAGTTTTAGCATTATTTGACCACTTTCCCATCCATAGGGCTTTGTCAGATAATAATCCCTTCGTAACTCCAGCAACTACCCAAACTAAAATGAGTAATAGAACAGCAAACCCAGCCAATACCCAAAACACGGCCGTGTCGTTTGCATTTACAATGTTTTCCCAAGGAACTGAGACTGTCGATTCTTTAGCTTGCGCACCAGCAGCAAGCATCATGAATGCTGCGACTGTACCAAACAACTTTGTTTTATTATTGAACCAATCTGTTTTCATGATTTAAATTTTATTGGTTGATGGCTTTTCTTCATCGAATGGCATCATGCTCATTTTATCGAAATATTCTGTGCGTTGGATAACCAAATACGCCAAGACAACAATAAAGAACGTGAAGAAAATGATGAAGGAGATAATCGGGTAAATCTCTATCCCAACTATGGTTTCCATGTGATGTTTGATGAACTTTAGCATAACTGTATCTCTTTTAATTGGTTACCATGGCGGCTTGGCCGTCCTTCACTTTAATATCTGTTCCCAATCGTTGTAAATATGAGATGAGAGCAACAATTTCTGAATTAGGCAGTACCTGAAGCCCGTCTTTTTCCAGACCTAAGGCAATAGCTTCAGCCTGATAGGTCAAGTCCTCTACAGCAATCTGGTCATAACCTTCTGCATAAGGTACTCCAAGGGTTTGCATGCCTCTAATCTTAGCAGGGGTCCCTTCAAGATTCAATTCATTATCAAACAACCAAGGGTAAGATGGCATAATCGTTCCTGGAGACATACTGCCCGGGTCCAACATGTGGTTGTAATGCCAACTGTCTGAATATTTTGCGCCAATTCTGTGCAAATCTGGACCTGTTCTCTTAGAACCCCATAAATGCGGATGGTCGTAAACATACTCTCCAGCTTTAGAGTATTCTCCATAACGCTCTGTTTCACTACGGAACGGACGAATCATCTGAGAGTGAAAGTTGTTACAACCTTCTCGGATATAGATATCTCTGCCCTCTAATTCAAGTGGCGTGTATGGTTTTACGCTTGCGATAGTTGGAATATTACTTTCGATTAACATAGTTGGAATAATCTCGATGGCCCCACCAATGGCAACCGCCACCAAACTGAGAACAAGGAACTGAATTGGCTTGCGCTCAATTACTCGGTGCCATCCTTCGCCTTTCTCCGCTTTAAATTCCTTAGCTAATGGCAAAGCAGAAGCTTCTTCCTCACGCTGAAAAGTACCCTGTCTCATTGTCATAATCAGGTTGTAAATCATTACGATTACACCAGTTATGTACAAGCTACCACCGAATGCTCTTGCGGCATACATCGGCTTAATTTGAGTTACTGTTTCTAAGAAGTTAGGATAAGCTAAGAAGCCTTCTTCTGTGAACTCTTTCCACATCAAACTCTGTGTGAAACCTGCCCAGTAAAGTGGCAATGCATAGAACAGAATTCCTAGTGTTCCAATCCAGAAGTGAAAGTCAGAAAGTTTGTTGGAATACATTTTTGTGTTCCACATTTTAGGAATGAGGTAATAAAGAATACCGAACGTCATAAACCCGTTCCAACCCAAACCTCCAATGTGCACGTGAGCAACTGTCCAGTCCGTAAAGTGACTGATGGCATTTACGTTCTTCAACGATAGTAGTGGTCCTTCAAATGTGCTCATGCCGTAAGCGGTAACCGCCACAACCATAAATTTCAATACGGCACTTTCTCTAACTCTATCCCAAGCACCTCTTAATGTGAGTAAGCCGTTAAGCATACCACCCCAACTTGGCGCAAGAAGCATAATCGAGAATACAACACCAATATTCTGTGCCCATTCTGGCAAAGAAGAATACAACAAGTGGTGCGGGCCTGCCCATATGTAGATGAAAATCAATGCCCAGAAGTGTACAATGGAAAGTCTATATGAATAAACAGGTCGTCCAGAAGCCTTCGGAATGAAGTAATACATTAATCCCAAATACGGTGTGGTAAGGAAGAATGCAACCGCATTGTGGCCATACCACCATTGCACTAACGCATCTTGAACACCTGCATAAGCACTGTAACTTTTAAAGAAAGACACTGGAAGCTCGAAGCTATTCACAACGTGAAGCATGGCAACCGTAACAAACGTGGCGATGTAGAACCAGATAGCCACATATATGTGACGCTCTCTACGCTTGATAATGGTCATCATCATGTTCAGTCCGAACACCACCCAAATCAGCGTAATCGCAATGTCAATCGGCCATTCCAACTCGGCATATTCCTTACTGGAAGTAAGCCCCATAGGAAGTGTTATTACAGCCGAAAGAATAATCAACTGCCAACCCCAAAAGTTGATGTTACTAAGTGCATCACTCCACATTCGGGTTTTCAGCAAACGCTGAAGCGAGTAGTAAACTCCCATGAAAATCCCATTTCCTACAAACGCAAAAATCACTGCATTTGTGTGCAGTGGACGAATTCTACCGAAGGTGAGCCACGGGGTCAAAAAGTTAAACCATGGATCTACCATTTGAAGTGCTGCCGTAAGCCCTACCAGCATGCCAATGAGGCCGAACGCCATGGTGGCGAAGGCA
>DMRV01000346.1:3499-7396 GCA_003456455.1 Flavobacteriales bacterium | reverse complement strand
GGATGTAAAAGAGGACAAAAGTCCACTTACAGAAGCTGACCGAAGAGCGCACAACAAAATCATGAAGTATCTTGAAGGAACCGGAATTCCTGTTCTGAGTGAGGAAGGAAAAAAGCTTTCTTATGATGAAAGAAAAGCTTGGACTGAATTCTGGCTCGTTGACCCCTTAGACGGCACAAAAGAGTTTGTGAAACGCAATGGTGAGTTCACGGTAAACATCGCTCTTATCAGAAATGGTGTGCCTGTTTCGGGTGTAATCTACGTACCTGTTAAGGACGAAATGTACTTGGGTATTGAAGATAAAGGAGCTTTCAAAATCGACAATTACTCAAAGGTTCACACTTCTCATTCTGACGTTGATGATTTGCTTTCTAAAGGAGATAAGCTTCCTAAGGAAAAAGCGAATTCAAAGTTCACTATGGTTGGAAGCCGCTCGCACATGAGTGATGAGACCATGGATTACTTTGCCAAGATGAAAGCTGAACATGGCGATGTCGAAATCGTATCGATGGGAAGCTCTCTGAAGCTTTGCTTGGTTGCCGAAGGCGTAGCAAACGTGTATCCACGTTTTGCACCAACCATGGAATGGGACACTGGAGCTGGTGATGCAATTGCGCGTAATTCAGGTTGTGTGGTAACTCAAAAAGATGAAGTAACACCACTTCAATACAACAAGGAAAACCTGCTGAATCCTTGGTTTATCGTAAAGCGCTAAGTCGTCCAAACGAGCATTGCATTTTTAAGCTTTTTCCAGCCAAGAACTAACTTAGTTTCTTGCTCCTTATAAACGAAACTGCTGGGCAGTATTTCAGGCTGAATAGAATGAACCGTAATTGGGTCTTTGAAGTCTAAACTAGGCTGAGCGTTGAATTTGTAAATGGCCTCTTTGGCTGCCCAAAACAACGTTGTAGTTTCTATGTCCTGCGCCATCTCAAGTTCGTTCTTATCCAAAAATCGGTCGCGTACTTTTAGCACATTCGGTTTAAAATGTTGCACGTCTACACCAAGTTTATTTGGGCCAATAAGTACGGCCGCATAACCGTCTGTATGAGAAATAGACACCTCGAAATCTAGTTCTGGCAAAACTGGTTTGCCATGTTCGGTCTTCTCAACTTTAGGCATCTCACCAAGCATTTCTGCCAACAATAATCGCGAAGCAAAACGTTGTAACTGAGTTCTTGGATGCTTTACTGAAAGGAGTGCTGCTACTTCAGGGTATTGGGTTTCAAAGCTCGTTTCTGAGCCATCAATTCGCCAAAGCCCCAAACGGTTCTGGCCAACCTTTATGTCTTCAATAATTGGCACTATTTATACTTTGTCAGGTGCTCTTTAATTGGATTGTAGCACGCATCAAACGCCTCTTGCATGAGCCAATGGCCTGCATCTAACTCAACATATTGATAATCGCCTTTCATGTATTGCGCAGTGCCCTCAACGCTCGTACGACCAATGGCAATATCCTTCTTGCCCCAAATCATTAACGTTGGAGTTTTAACCTCTAGATAGTTGTCCATCTTCTGCCCTTTTTTGAGCAGTTTATAGTTGGCTCGATAGTATCCTAATGTGGACTTAAGCGCTGGCTTGTTGCCAATAACATCCAAATACTCTTGCAATTCTTCAGGCGAACTCTTCTTCCACGTTTTTCTCAAATTCAAGCGGTCTTTTTTGAGTAAAAACCATTCTGGAATTCCTCTCCATTGGAAAAAAGCCATGTACTGACTCATCTTCTTCTGCTTCTTGTCAAACCGAATGGCATCGCTAAATGCCTTAAGGTGCGGAACGCTCATAGCCGTCCAACTTTTCACTCTATCGGGATGAAATGCCACCACAGCCCAGCCAATTGCAGAGCCCCAATCGTGCCCAACCAGTTGGAAGTTTTTAATGCCGAATGCATCTGCTATTCCTATCACATCTTCAGCCAAAAACTCAATGGCATAATCCTTCACTTTTTCTGGTCTTGCCTGCGGACTAAAACCACGTTGATCGGGCGCAATGCAGTAATATCCTTCGGCAGAAAGTTGCTCCATCAAACCAATCCACATGTGCGAGGTTTCAGGCCAACCGTGAAGCAAAATCACAGGTTCGTCCGTTGGATTTCCCTCCACTCGAACCTTAAAAGTGAGCCCGTTTACTTCTTTGTTCACTATCTGAATTTGTGCCATAGAAACCGCGATTTGAATGAATGAAAATACAGCTATAAGAATGAGTCTCATGGCTTCAAAGATGCGGAACTAAAGTCAGAAACTAGGCGCAGCCCTTTAGCGGACACGAGCCGCAACGCTTGCCTTTGCGCTTATACTTCTCGCAGCACTTCTTCTTTTTCTTCTTGAATTTGAAAACAGGAAAAGTAGAAAGCATCTGTGGCTCTCGAATTTCTTTATTTGCTTGCGGGTTGACTTGCACGATTCAAATATCTTACAACGTAGGTCTGCCGGCAATACCCTAATGAGGTTATTCTCATCTTTGTATTATGACAAAATCGGTTACTCCAACTCTGGAAACAGGAGGGCTTCTACTGGTGTCTTTGAATTTGACGCCAAATAATTCAACTTTGCTTTTTTGCGTAAACGAATGCTCCAAGTGCAAGCACCGCGTATATAGAAATGATGTAGACCAACTGTACGGGGTCGTTCTGGTATTCAAACCAGAATATGAGTACTCCGGCAACAAACAGACCCAGCATAGCAACAATGGCTGGAAAAATGTGCGTCTTGGTCTCGTGCCGCTTTCTGTAGTTGGCAAATGCCATCAGAAATGAAACGGTAATAAAAGTGATACTTCCAAATTCAAGAATTACTTGAAGTCCGCCACTTAAGATAAGCACAAAGGCTAATAGAGCCATAGTTATGATGGCGTAATTTGGAATGTGACCCTTGATTCGATTGCCCAACTTTCGAGGAAAATAACCGTCAGCAGCAATCACGGCAATCAATCTCGATGCTCCAAAAAGTGTTCCGCTGATGGCGCTAGATGTAGCTAGAAGTGCCCCAAATATTACAACGAAAAATCCAAAATTACCCAGAACGCCCTGTGCACCAGCGGCAAGAGCATATTCCTTATCCTGAATAATAAGCTCTTTAGGAATGGTTGCCAATGCCCCAATTGCAAGCGCTATGTACAGCGTGGTAGCAATCAGAATTGCCCCATAAATGGCTCGGGGAATATTGAGCGCAGGCTCATCCATTTCGTCATAGGCGTGAATCACCAATTGAAAACCTTCGAACGCCACAAAGGTGATAGAGGCAACGATAACGATGTTTAATAATGTAGTATCAGCTTCAAAAAGAGGAAGGAAATTAGCCGTACTTCCTTTACCAGCTAGCAATCCAGAAATGATAAGTAAGAGCACAATCTTGGTATAGACCATAATGTCTTCAATCTTGCCCATTCCCTTCACACTTACCAAGTTGATAATGCTGAATAGGAGAATGATGGCTCCTGCAATGGCACGATTTATCCAAATGGAATTTTGGAAAGGCAGTACACTTGATAGATAAGTTGAAAACGTAAAAGCATACAGCGCCAAGGTGCTTATGTACCCAAAAACCACCAACCAACCAATAGCCGAGGAGGCGAAATGTGAATTGGGAAAGGTCTTTTTAAAGAAGGAGTAGGTGGCTCCTTCATCCTTGTAAAGCAGCGCCAGTTTTACATAAGAATAAGCCGAAAACATGGCTAGAACACCGCCAATAAGAATGGCTATGGGTGTGGCATTACCAATTTTTTCAACCGAAATTCCAAGAATGGAAAAGATGCCTCCACCAACCATTCCTCCCAAGGCCAGTGCAATTAGCTCGGCCAGTCCTAGTTCTTTCTTTCTGGCTCTAGAAAGCTTTTTTAGCATCAGATTAACTTCTCCTCTGGCAATCTTTTCAAGCGCACCTTGAGAAATGCGAT
>DMRV01000346.1:0-3459 GCA_003456455.1 Flavobacteriales bacterium | reverse complement strand
CAAAAAACCACACCATAAAGAAGTCGATGCCTTCAAAAACGATGGCTTGTTCTTTCTGGTAGTTCTCTAGGTTATCTCGGAATTCCTTCGCCATGTCGGTGTAATGCATGGCGGGTTTGATGTGGTGAATGATGTGGTAGCCATCGTTGAAACATTGCTTGTTGTAGCCCACTTCTATACAGGTAATGCTATTGCGGTAGCAGTTTGCCGGAGCATCAGCATCTACAAATGCGTGTTGCCCCCAGTTTCCGGCCATCATGGCAAAGCGTGTGAATATGAACGGTATTATGAAAACGACCAACGTGGCTTGCCAATTCACAAAGCTCATAGCAATTACAAATGTGTACCAGCTTAACTCGCCAAGTACCGTGTTCTTACGCAGTTTAAAGCGTTTTTTGCGGGTGAAGTAGTTGGTTAAATCAACCATCCCAAGGGTGATAAATCGAAGGAAATACTTCATGAAATCTCCGAAGCTGTCGCGTTGAAATTCGATAGTGCTACTCAGGTCTTCGCGTAGGTTGTTTTCGGGATGATGCATTCCCATGTGATGCCCGAAGTAGGTTTCTGGCGTTTCGCCAAAAAACGGCCCCAAGAACCAAGGGATAATCTTGTTCATCCAATCGTACTTACGCTTAAAAAGCGGTCGATGGCTGGTGCAATGCAGCATGAGAATGTAAGGCGGAGTGAAAAACGCCCAATTAAGGGTTAGGTACCCAATGGCAATCCACCAACTAAACATTAAAGGGATGTACAAGAAGACCGCAATTGGAACAATTACAAGAAGAATCTTGATGATGAGATGAACGAACACGATATCGCGCTCATCGCGGATGTATTTCATCATAAACCGAGTGAAACCAGAGGCTTCTTTCGGGACATAAACAGGGTCTGTAAACGGAATTTCGGTTACGTGTCTCATTTGTGCTGGCGAAATTAAGGAAACGCGAACGGAACGGAGATGTTCTAAATCAGTTAGCAATGCTTGCCATAATAAACTGTGTTTATAGAACCCGTGCGTGAGGGACGGAAGCGGCATCCTTTTTCCTTCTTCGTTGATCGAAGTCGAAACGAAGAAGGAAAAAGATACAGCGTACTGCCCGACCCGATTGTGGGTGGAATCGAGTGGGTGGAGAGGGGCACGCCCAAATAATTTGGCTCGTTAAAATGTGTTAAGGGAATAATATGAGCGCTGCTGTGCGCGTACCTTTGATGTGTTGGGACAGAATACGATAAAAGCGACTGTGATTTTGATGACCGTGTCCCTTGTTGGGCTCATTGGCATTCAGGTGTATTGGATAAATAACGCGGTTAAACTACGAGAGCAGAAGTTTCAGACAACGGTAAACGAGGTGCTTGGTGATGTGGTATACCAGTATGAAAAGCTTAAAACTGCCGAGGGTCTTGCACTGAAGATGGACTTGCGCCATAAGCGCAATCGTTTGGCGTTTCAGATGGATTCTATCAATAGAGCTATTCGCAAAACACAGGATAGCTTGATGTACTTGCAATACACAAAACAGGGATATGACCCAAAGGCACAGAGCTTTCAGTCTAACCAAGACCTGAACGCTTTCTTTTCTCCCGACCAGTCGTTTTTTTCTGGGAATGGGCAGCCGCAGTTTCAAATTAGTGTGTACGAGGAGTTTTTAGTGGATTCGGATGGAACGTATGTGAAGCGGAGTCGCGAGAAGCATTTCGAATCTCCAAACTATGGCCCAATTAGAAAGCCTGTAATGCCCGAATCTCAGGACGAAATGGCGTGGTATGTTGATTCGCTAAAGCAAGCGCAGCATATGAATTTGCAATGGCTGGAGAAGCGGGCCGATATGGTGAATGAGATTTTTGAGGAGATTGTGAATGTTGATTTATACAATCAGGCAGATGAGATTGATACCATTGCGTTAGACTCTTTGCTAGAACAACAACTGAAAGACAAAGGAATTGGAGCGGAATACGCTTACGGAATTTTCGACCCGTTTATGAATGCGTTTTTCGTGGCTTGTGACCAAGAACAGGTTGACGGTGTGATTGCATCGCCACACAAAGTCAACCTTACTCCTGGAAACGTGTTTAGCCAGCCTAAGTTTTTGAGCATATTCTTTCCAAATCAGAACAAGTATTTGCTGCGTACCATGTGGTTGCTTTTGACTATTTCAACCATGTTTATTCTGGTAATTATTTTCTCGTTCTCGTTCACAGTTTCAACCATTATTAGACAGAAAAAAGTGTCTGAGATTAAGAATGATTTCATCAATAATATGACGCATGAGTTGAAGACGCCAATCAGCACCATTTCGCTAGCGTGTCAGGCATTGGGCGACCCAGATATTAAATCACGCGAGGGTATCGTTGACAACTACATTAACGTGATTGCAGATGAGAACAAACGTTTGGCGATGGTTGTGGAGAATGTACTCCGAACTGCGGTGATGGATAAAGGAGAGTTGAAACTGAAAATTGTTGACATTAACGTGAACGAGGTGGTAGACCAAGTGCTTCAGAATATGAAAATTCAGTTGGAGCAAAGAGGGGGCTCTTTTATTACTGATTTGCAAGCAACAAACACGCTCGTTGAGGCGGATAAAATACACTTGACGAATGTGGTTTTTAACTTGGTTGATAACGCACTGAAATACACAGAAAAGATTCCTGTAATAAAGGTTGGAACACGCAACGAAGCACAAGGAATTGTGGTTTTTGTAGAAGACAACGGCATTGGAATATCGAAGGACAATCAGAAGAAAATCTTTGATAAACTCTATCGCGTTCCAACCGGAAACGTCCACAACGTAAAAGGCTTTGGACTCGGTCTAAGCTACGTAAAAGCCATTGTAGACAAGCACAATGGCTGGATAAAAGTGAAAAGTGAGCCTAGCAAAGGCAGCAGATTTGAAATACTCATCCCCCATAAATACAACCAAGCATGAGCGCAGAAAAAATTAACGTACTACTGACAGAAGACGACCCGAATCTAGGTATGCTACTTCGTGAATATTTGAATGCTAAAGGCTATGAAACCACGTTGGCTGTTAATGGCAAAAAGGGCTATGATGAGTTCGCTAAAGGAGGTTTTGATATTGCTATTTTGGATGTGATGATGCCTGTGAAAGACGGTTTTACCTTGGCGCAAGAAATCCGTCAAACGGATAAGCATATTCCAATTATTTTCCTCACGGCCAAGAGCATGAAGGATGATAAACTGACGGGGTTTACTGCAGGTGCGGATGATTATATCACAAAGCCCTTTAGCATGGACGAGCTACTTATGCGAATGCAAGCTGTGCTGCGTAGAACGTTACCAGAAGCGGGCAAAGCCAAAAAGAAGGAAGCGGTGAAATTGGGTGAATTCATGTTCGATTACGACATGCAAACATTGACCATAAATGGAGAAGCCAAGCGTCTTACAACCAAGGAGGCTGACCTGCTAAACATGCTTTGCGAAAACCGCTATGATGTGCT
>DMRV01000430.1:1116-3178 GCA_003456455.1 Flavobacteriales bacterium | reverse complement strand
GAGCCGCTTAAAAGCCCCACAATTATACCTCCCACCATTCCGGCTATGATACCTGAGAAAAGTGGAGCTCCCGAGGCTAATGCAATTCCTAAACAAAGAGGGACTGCTACAAAAAAGACAACGATACCAGCGGGGATATCGGATCCAAGATTATTGAAATAGGTTTTCATAATGACACTATACGAACGTGGAATAGACTTCCAAACTCAATTATTAAAAAGGTTGATTGTGCGCCTTTAAGCGCTGCAATTCCGAATGGAAATGCTCAAGAGATTACGAAAACTGGTCTGGCGGTGGGGATGGAATCTCCCGCACTAGTGAATTGACCGTATGTTCAGCAACAGACCAATTAGATTCAAAACCTTCGAAGGAAATCTCTAACCATTGTACAAGCTCTGCTTGTTCAAGCTCCTTTTCCCTGTTCTCTTCTTCCTCAGACTCTTTACTCTCCTCTTCGGCCTCCACCAATTCAGCAACTGAGAACTCGATATCGGAAAGAAGACCAAATCCAACAACCACTTTCTCCATAGTTGGAGTTAGTAGCGTTAGACACATCAATAGAATTACGAGTTTTTGCAAGGCTGTCTTTCTTCTATTGCGAAAATACTCAATCGCAATTTATGAACGTCATAAGCTTTACTAATGCTTAACCAGCCAATTACATAGGTCCCATTGGGGTTTTGATTGCTCTTCTTCCATCACATTTACGTGCTTGATGTGTGCTTGCACATGATGATAAAACCAGACTTAATATGAAAATGCCAACCAAAGCAAATGATATGTTTTTGAATCGATTCATGGTATTTAAACGCCATAAACTAGTGCTTATTATAGCATCAGTTTCATGAAAGGGCGTTACTTTCTGGTGCACCTTAGTAATAGACACCTTAAAGGATGCTCTAAACAGTCAGTTTGCCATGGTTGTTATCTCTCAGACAACAACTCCAATATCTCCTTTGCGGCTTTAGCAATTACGGTTCCGGGTCCGAAGACAAACGCCACTCCGTTTTCGAAAAGAAAATCATAATCCTGGTGAGGAATAACACCGCCAGCCACAACCATAATATCTTCTCGACCATAACTCTTAAGTTCCTGAATGACAGCCGGAACGAGCGTTTTATGTCCACCAGCCAGTGAACTCACACCTACAATATGAACGTCATTCTCAACAGCTTGCTTTGCTACTTCTTTTGGAGTCTGAAAAAGAGGACCGATATCCACATCAAAACCAATATCAGCAAATGATGTGGCAATGACTTTTGCACCTCTGTCATGGCCATCCTGTCCCATTTTGGCAACTAGAATTCGAGGGCGTCTTCCCTCCTGCTCTGCAAACGCATCGGCTGCATCTTGGGCAGCTATAAAGTCTTCGTTCTTTTTCACTTCTCCCGAATATACGCCTGAAATGGAACGTATAACGGCTTTGTATCGTCCGAATTCCTTTTCCATTGCGTCAGATATTTCTCCTAACGTTGCACGTTTCCGTGCAGCATCTACTGCTAATTCAAGCAGGTTACCCTCCTTGGTTTTGGCACATGTAGTAATGGCTTCCAACGCTGCTTGTATAGCCTTTTCATCACGCTTTGCTTTTACTTCAGATAAGCGTTTTAGCTGACCTTCACGCACAGCATTGTTGTCTACTTCGCGTACTTGCATTTGTTCTTCCTCATCCAACCTGAACTGGTTAACGCCAACAATTACCTCGCTCCCACTATCAATTCGTGCTTGTTTTCGTGCAGCTACTTCTTCAATTCGCATTTTAGGAAGTCCTGTTTCAATGGCTTTTGCCATCCCTCCAAGTTCTTCCACTTCTTCAATCAGTTTCCACGCTTTTTCGCAAAGGTCATTGGTTAACTTCTCTACGTAATAAGAACCGCCCCAAGCATCTATGCTTTTGCAGATGTCGGTCTCATTCTGAATAAATAGCTGCGTGTTCCGTGCAATTCGTGCCGAGTAATCTGTAGGCAACGCAATGGCTTCATCCAACGAGTTGGTGTGTAAGCTTTGCGTTCCGCCAAACACGGCTGCCATAGCCTCCATGTTGGTACGCGCTACGTTATTG
>DMRV01000430.1:0-1069 GCA_003456455.1 Flavobacteriales bacterium | reverse complement strand
TTAGCCCAAAGTAACCGACCTGCACGCAACTTGGCTATTTCCATAAAGAAGTTCATGCCGATGCCCCAAAAGAAGCTCAATCGCGGAGCAAAATCATCGATTTTCAATCCTGCCGCAATACCTGTTCGGATGTACTCTAAACCATCTGCAAGTGTGTAAGCCAACTCTATATCTGCCGTTGCACCAGCTTCAAGCATGTGGTAGCCAGAAATACTAATGCTGTTAAACTTGGGCATCTTCTCAGCCGTGTACCTAAAGATATCGCTGATGATATGCATGCTTGGCAATGGCGGATAGATGTACGTGTTGCGCACCATAAATTCTTTCAGAATGTCATTCTGAATTGTTCCCATTAATTGCTCTGGTTTCACGCCTTGCTCTTCTGCCGCTACAATGTAAAACGCCATAATGGGCAGCACCGCTCCATTCATGGTCATGGAAACAGACATCTTATCCAATGGAATCTCATTGAAGAGGATTTTCATATCCTCAACGGTATCAATAGCCACACCTGCCTTACCTACATCTCCCACCACTTTTTCGTGGTCGCTATCATAACCACGATGTGTAGCAAGGTCAAACGCTACGGAAAGTCCTTTTTGTCCTGCGGCCAAATTCTTTCGATAGAACGCATTGCTTTCCTCTGCTGTAGAGAAACCTGCATATTGCCGAATTGTCCAAGGTCTGCTGACGTACATAGAGCCGTATGGTCCGCGCAAGAATGGCGGCAAGCCTGAAACAAAATCGATGTGTTGGAGGTCTTCAATCTCCGCTTTGTAATTATCGGCTGTTACCTGAATTCCCTCTGGACTATCAAAAGAATCTCCCGTATCCGTTGTTTCGAGGTCTGAGGTTCTTAAGTAGAATTCGGTGCTTTTAAAATCTGGCTTCATTCTTCCTCTACTTTATCGTTAGACTCTTCAAAGGGCGATGGGAATTTGTTTGTCCCGACCAATACCCTCGCTAAGCTTTCTACTTCATCATAATACGCTTGTTCAGATACAGCAAATTCACCTTCTAGAAAACCATTTGTTGAACAAACCGAATAGCCGCCTTTTTCTTCAATTTC
>DMRV01000289.1 GCA_003456455.1 Flavobacteriales bacterium | reverse complement strand
GGCCCGACCATTTTGGATGAGATGGCAAACTTTGCCTTTTGGGTTGGCTTAATGAAAGGCATGCCAGAAGAATATGCCAAGATGTGGGAGAAGATGGATTTCAAACGTGTGAAAGCCAATTTCGTGCAAGCAGCTAGTAACGGCATAGAAACCAAGCTTCATTGGATGGGCAAGGTGGTTGATACAAAACAATTAATTCAAGACGAGCTTCTTCCCATTGCGGAGGTTGGTTTGCGAAAGGCTGGAATTGATGATGATTCCATCCGAAAATATCTTGGAGTTATTCGCCAACGTGTTGGAAGCCGAAATGGAGCACAATGGATGAGAATGGCTTATCGCGAATTGAAGGAAGGACACTTAAAAGATGTCTCGTTGCGCAGAATGACGGCTCTGATGCATCGCAATCAGTCATCAGGAAAACCAGTAGGAGAGTGGGATTTGGCCAACAAAGACCAACTTACTGGAAAAGAGCTGAAGCTTGAATATGTATATCAGATAATGAGTTCAGACCCGCAAACGGTGCACGAACACGATTTGGTAGAATTAGTAGAGAAAATTCTGAAATGGCGAGATTTTCATCACGTTCCGGTAGAGAATGAGTCTGGTGAGTGTATCGGAGTTATCACTTCTACTAACCTTGAAGAAGCACGTGAAAAACATGGTTCGTTTGGGAACATGTTTGCATCGGAAGTAATGCGAAGAGACGTAATTACTATTGGACCAGATGAACGAATACAGGCCGCCAAGGCACTTATGCTTGAAAAAGGAATTGGTTCACTTCCTGTGGTTCATCAGGGTAAACTGGTTGGTGTTATTACTAAGTTTGACGTGGTCAAATTGGAAGACGAGTAGGATTGAGGAAAGTTAGATTTCACAGCCGTGCTTTAGACAAGCACTTCGAGGTTGAACGTATTATTGGAGAGTATCATGGAAAGGAGAAAGGCCCTGTGCTTGTCTTCTTTGGTGGTATACACGGAAATGAACCTTCGGGCGTTGTTGCGCTGATTGAGGTGGTGGAAGAACTCCAACGTCTCAAACCAAATATTAAGGGAAGTATTTATGCCATTACGGGCAACATGTATTCGCTGGAAAAAGAGCAGCGCTACGAAAGCCAAGATCTCAACCGTATTTGGACCAAAGAACAGATTCTCAGAATAGAAAAAGGCGAGGTAACTGACGCTAACGCTAACGTGGAAGAACGCGAGCAGCTCGAACTCTTTCATATTGGTAAAGAGATATTCGCCAAGCACGAACATCAAGTCTATTGTATCGACTTACACACCACATCGGGTCCTACAGTTCCGTTTATCACGCTTAACGATACGCTCATAAATAGAAACTTTGCAACCAAATTCCCTATTCCGGTTATTATTGGCATTGAAGAGTTTCTGAAAGGACCGTTGCTAAGTTGGGTGATGGAAATTGGTTATCCGTCTTTGGCGTTTGAGGCAGGCGAGCATAATTCCATTGACAGCATTAAGTTTCACAAGGCTTTCGTTTGGCTTTCGCTGGCTTACGGAGGACTCATTTCCAAAGAATCTGTTCCTGAATTCGACTATCACAAAAATGCGCTCACGTCTTCCAATCCAGACCTGATAAGGGTGTTTGAGGTTACCTTCAAATATGCAATTAAGCCTGGTGAAAAGTTTAAAATGAAGCCCGGGTTTGATAATCTACAACACGTTGATAAAGACCAAGTACTGGCTGAAAGTTCGGATGGGCCAATCTTGTCGCCAAGCACTGGGAGAGTGTTTATGCCGTTGTATCAGTCGCAGGGAGAAGATGGATTCTTCATTACCAGAATAGTTTCTCCGTTTTGGCTCAACCTTTCGGCCACTCTGAGGAAAATCAGATTTGAATCGGTTTTAACATTGCTTCCGGGCGTAAACCGCGACATAAGAGATAAGCATACGCTGGTGGTTAATAAACGAGTAGCGAAGTTCTTAGCCATAGACATATTTCACCTGCTCGGCTACAGAACGAAAGAACGAACGGAAGACTCTCTTCGCGTTAGCAAACGCGAGTATGACGTTAGAGGAGTGGCAAAACATCAGTAGGTTATTGGCAAACCAATGTTGACAAAACTCGACCAACGCTGAAACGCTAGTATTACGAACCCCGTAATTTGTAATGTGAAAAAGTGGTTTTTGGATATTCCGTTTATCAATCGCACGCGAAAGCTGGTTGGTTCGTACTTCCTTAGAAAGGAAATGCGCATCCGTACACGCGAGGTACAAAGTATCGGGCTTGACTCCGCTCGTAGCATCGGAATCATCTTCAACGCTAAAGACGAACGGACATTTAAACTCATCCGAGAGTTTTCTGATCAATTGAGAGGAGGTGGGCTACGACAGGTGAAATCACTTGGTTTTGTGCCAAAAGCGGAGGTTGCATCGTTTCTCCAATCAAGTCAGGATTTTGATTTTTTTACCCGCGAAGATTTTAACTGGTACTACAAACCGCAGGGCAGAAAAGTAGTTGGCTTTATGAGCGAGCCCTTTGACATTCTTATCGATTTGCGACTTAGCAAGTTTATCTCACTTTTATTCCTTGTTGGTCTTTCAAGAGCGCAATTTAAGGTTGGCCCGTTCGGAAAAGGATATGAAGACTTTTACGATTTGATGATTGATGTACACGGAAAGGAAGATTTATCCTATTTCATTGAACAGATTCAGCATTATTTGAAGATGCTTGAAGGAAATAGTGAGGAGGTGACTTTTTAATCGGGAAAGTTTTCTGTAATCAAGCTTTGCAACATTTCAGCGTTCAATGGTTTCGTTGCAAATCCCTTGACGCCTTTCTCTAGGGCTTTGTTTTTATCATCGGTATTTACCGAAGTGGTAAGCATTACAACCACAACTTTTCCTTTTTGAGGAGAAGTTAATTCTTCATAAGCATCTAGAAATTCCCAACCATCCATGCCTGGCATATTAAGGTCAAGAAAAATTAGTTCAGGTTGCGGAGGCAAGCCATCCTTGAATTTGGATTTAAGAAATACCAACCCATCTTCCGCTGTCGTGCACACTTCAATATGATTCGTGCAAGCTTGCTTTTCTATAATCTTTTGATTGTAGAAATTGGTGGGGGTGTCATCATCAATAAGTAGAACGCAACTTAGTTTTTTCATGCTTTATGTATTTTGGGAATGGTAAAATGGAAGGTGCTTCCGTTTCCTGGTTCAGAATCAAACCATATCCGACCTCCGTGCAATTCAACTACTTTTTTACAGTGCGCAAGACCGATTCCCGTTCCCTCAAATGCACTTTTACCATGTAAGCGTTTGAAGATTACGAATACACGATCAGCGTACTTCGAGTCAATTCCGATTCCGTTGTCAGAAACAGAGAAAATGTGCTCATCATCTGTGGTTTTAGCACTAACATGAACTTCTGGCAGAACATCCTCCTTCCGGAATTTAATGGCGTTGGAAATAAGGTTTTGGAACAGAAGTCGCAGTTCTGTTGCCTGTCCTTCAACGGTAGGGAGTTTACCCAAAGTGACTGTCGCTTCAGATTCTTTAATTCTTACGGTTAAATCAACAAGGACGTTTTCAAGAACTTGATTAAGATTAACCTGGTCGGTTTCGCGGTTTTTACCTAGTCTGCTGTAATCAAGAAGATCCACAATAAGTTGTTGAGAACGCTTGCTTGCGCCATCCATAAAATCAAGGTACTGTTTAGCTTCATCGTCTAATTTATCCGCATAAGTCTCTCTAAAGAGGTTAACGAAGCTCGAAATGGTGCGCACTGGTTCTTGTAGGTCGTGAGAAGCTACGTAGGTAAATTCCTCTAACTCCTTGTTTTTTGCTGCCAGTTGTTGCGTTCGTTCCTCTTCAGCTACTTCCGCTAGTTTTCGAGCGTTGATGTCTACGATGGTACCTACC
>DMRV01000305.1:252-7788 GCA_003456455.1 Flavobacteriales bacterium | reverse complement strand
GTGCTCCACGCATTTCCAGTTCCGTATCCACCTGTAAACCAGAATGTCTCTCCGTCTGATGGATCCAAACCTAACGCATGATAATCTCCCCAGCGATTGGAGTTGTTTCTAGAAGTACCTGCGATAATGGTTGTTTCAGGTTCAGTCATGCTGCTAAGCGGGTCACAAACCTTTCTTCCAGTATATCTTAACGAAGGATAAATTGAACCACTAGACACGCTGTAAGCCATTCCGATATTTCCGGTAGCGGAAATTCCAATTGAAGCCATCCAACGGCTTGCATTGTCTGGCGAATAGGTTCCTTGCTGATAAATACTCCAAGAACCGGATGTTCCACCTGTTCTGCGTAATTCATACCATCTAATTCCTGCACGATCGTTCCCATCTACATCTGTTACATGACAACAAACAATCGATTCGTGCGTGCCAAAATTGCGGTAATGGATACGATTCATTAAAACTTCACGTAATGGATCTAAATCTGTGTTAGAATCTGGTTGGTCGATACAAGAGAATGAGGTAAACCCACACAATTCAGATGAGAACGATTGTACTCCTAATGTCTGCACCTGAGAAAGCGTGGTATTGTTGGCGTTGTTCCAATCAATGTCAAACTCCCAAAGTTCTAATGCATCCGAAGCTGAACCAGACCACGCATCATCGCGCATTCGCATTACCATAGCTGGGGTTCCTGATGGTGGAGCAGTTGTGCCATTTAGACTAACAGGTGTTGCCGCTTGAAAACCGATAGTTCCAAAACTAGGAACAGTAAAACGCTGCGCACTACCACCAGAACCCGCAAGCATTTGCGTTCGATTTAGGGCGTATACGGCCGATGAATTTTCGTTTGTAGTTACGATATATGCGTTATTCCAAATAGAATATTTCGGATAATCAGGAAAATTGGTAGCGTTATAGGTATAAGTGTACCAATTACCCAACGGGTCTGGTGATGTAGAAATGGCTACATGCAAAACGTTACCGCCACTTGCAAACTCACTCATTAGCCACCGGTCAGCGACTTCATCGTAAAGTACAATTGGGTCTCCGCCTCCACCGCTAAATCCCATGTAGTTATCAAGGTAGGTTACGTTAGTAAGCGCATTTCCTGTCTTATTAAACACAACGAAATAAGCACCCGATCCGCCATTTATCATTTGAATGACATGATTCGGACCAACATCAACACATGGGTCTGAAGGACTAACACCTGTGAAGCCAATTCCTTCAAAACTGAAGGCTAGCGATTTGCTATTAACCGCGTTGGGCGCATAATCCCTTTGCCAAGCAGGGTCATCACCATTCGGTTTTGCTAGTGGGTTCACATTTTCATTCAGAATCCAATCCTCTTTGGGGTGATATCCTTCTTTGAGCGTTTTGGTAATCTCGTTAACGGCACTGGGGTCTTCCACATAATCACGTAGCGGAACTGTTTCCCCATGAAATGTGACTGGAATCTCAGTTGGGTTTCGTAAAATATTGTCTTTCTGTGCTAACGCAGACGTGGCGATAAACAAACCCGCAACGATTAAGTAAGCTTTTCTCATTTGATTCAAAAGTATTTCAGCGATTGCGAATCTATTGGACTCGCCCACACCTTAACGTCAACAAGCCGTCAATTGTTGAAAACGTTTGACAAATGCTAACCGTAATTTTTGGCGTAATACTTACACCATTCCGTAAGACCACACTTCTCACATTTCGGTTTTCGGGCCAAGCATATGTAACGTCCATGCAATATGAGCCAATGATGTGCGGTGGCGATGTGCTCCTTCGGGATATGCTTTATCAATTGCAACTCGGCAGCCAGTGGTGTTTTCGCATTTGTGGTTAATCCAATACGTTCCGAAACGCGAAAAACATGTGTATCAACAGCCATAGCGGGCTTATCATAAACCACAGAAGCAATAACATTGGCTGTTTTACGCCCAACACCAGGCATTGTCTGTAATTCCTTGATATCTGAAGGCACTACGTTCTTGAATTCTTCCACCAGTATTTTGGCCATACCCACCAGGTGCTTTGCCTTATTGTTCGGGTAGCTAATACTGCGGATGTACTGAAAAACCTCATCAGACGAAGCAACAGCTAACGAATCAGCCTCTGGAAATCGTTCAAACAACGCAGGCGTAACCATATTTACTCGCTTATCAGTGCATTGCGCAGACAGAATAACCGCCACAAGCAACTCGTATGGATTACCATATGCTAATTCGGTTTCTGCAACCGGCATATGTTCTTGAAAATAAGCTATGACTTTATCGTAGCGCTCCTTTTTGGTCATACCGCAAATGTAAATCGTCAGGCGAAATCAGCAAGTACCAAACCTCTAATCGACAATCAACTTAGATACTCTTCTACTGTTTTATCAGTGTAAAGAATCAGCACCTTTTCGATGGTCTTTTTACCACCATTCTTAGGCATGACATTTGGGTGGTTTTCGGACGAGAAAACAGATGATTTTTCGGTCGTATTCTCACCCTTCAAAAGCCAGTCTGAAGACACGTTTTCAAACGCTTCCAAAACCTTGATAACGAAATCCAAGCTTGGCTTATTTCTTCCCGATAAAATATGACTAATAGCGCTTCTCTGCACACCGATTCTGTCCGCCATTTGAGACGATGAAAGACCATTGTCTTCCATAATTTTTCTGACTCTTTCGGTAATAGACTGCATTGCGTTACAAATGTAAACCAATTACAATCAAACAACTACTTCACCCAACCAATCCAAATACAATTCAACACCATTTAACTTAAACTATAGGTATTAATAAAAATACATAAATTCTTGATTATTAACAGTATAAACTAGTTAAGAATACAATTGTAAACAACGAAAGAAAATCAATCTATTTACGGCTGTAAACAGGTTACGATCGTCACAAAAAGAGCTAATCAGCGACTACTTCCCCTTGCGAAATAGGAAAGACATGAACGTCTTTTTCGTCTTTCAAAAGCTCAGCAACACGAGCCGGATGTGTATCGGTAATAAAGATCTGACCAAAGGCTTTTCCACTTACTAATTTAAGCAACTGCCCTACCCTATCGTCATCCAATTTATCGAAAATATCATCGAGCAAAAGAAGGGGCGTAATTCCCGACTTTTCATGCATCACTTTGAACTGTGCTAACTTGAGTGCAACAAGGGCCGATTTCTGCTGTCCTTGCGAGCCAAACTTCTTCAACTGAAAACCGTTAATTGACAGCCCCAAGTCATCCTTATGAATACCTATTGTAGTGTAAGTTGCAGCCCTATCTTGCGCCACATTGGCTTTGAGCAAACCGAGCATTTCTCCATCGCTCATTTGACTTACATATTCCAAATCTATCTCTTCTAAGCTACCCGAAATGACTTCATAAAACGCACTAAACGCATCAATAAAATCGACTAGAAAAGCCTTGCGTCTTTTGTGTATTAGTTGTCCGCGTTGCGAAAGTTGCACATCCCACATTTCCAACGATTCTGCTTGAAATGTTCGGTTTTCACGAAAATACTTCAGTAGTGCATTGCGTTGCTGAAGCGCCTTATTGTATTGTATCAGGTTTTCGAGATACTCTCTATCCAATTGAGAGATAACGCTATCCAAGAACTTACGCCTGAGTTCGCTACCTCCATTTATAATATCCGAATCGGTAGGCGCAATAATAACGGAGGGAAACAAGCCCACATGGTCAATTAACCGCGCGTAATCCTTCTTATTCCGTTTAAACTGCTTCTTTCCATCACGCTTTAACGCACAATGAATTTTTTCCTCTTCAGAATCTTTATCAAACTCCCCGCTTATTACCATAAAAGGTTCTTCGCGTTTGATATTTTGACTATCAATTGAGTTCAAAAAGCTCTTGCACATGCTGAGGTAATGCACTGCATCTAGTACGGTAGTTTTTCCAGAACCGTTGTTACCCACAAAGCAGTTAAACTTCTTCCCAAGCACCATCTCGGCACCTGAAATATTCTTAAAGTTGACAAGAGAAAGCTGCTTTAGATACATGACGAGCAAATGTAATGAAGGATAAAGCGAACTTCAGCAATTAACAACCGCATGTGAGCAACACCTCGATTCATGCAGACTTTCGGGCATATCTCGAAATATCTTCACTTCATGGAAATATTTATGCACTCAGAAGCATGGATTGCGCTTCTCACCCTCACATTTCTCGAAATCGTTCTTGGGATTGACAATATTATCTTCATTTCCATTGTTACCGACAAGCTTCCTATAAGCCAGCAGGCTAAAGGAAGAAACATTGGACTTGGTCTCGCACTGGTTTTTCGCATAGTCTTACTGCTCGGAATCACTTGGATTATCGGCTTCTCCGAACCGCTATTCCATGTATTTGAACATGCGGTAAGCGGTCGCGACTTGATTCTAATGGCAGGCGGTCTATTCTTGCTCGGCAAGAGCACATCGGAAATTCATCACAAGCTAGAAGGGGTCAACGAAGACCGGGAACCAGGTCAAAAAGTTGCTCTAACACTCAGTAGCGCTTTGGTACAAATAGTGGCGTTAGACATGGTTTTTAGCTTCGATTCTATTCTTACGGCAATCGGCCTCACCGAACATGTAATCATTATGATTGGTGCAGTCATTATCTCCATGATAGTGATGATGCTCTTTTCGGGTGCCATCAGCAAATTCATTAACGAACGCCCTACACTTCAAATTTTAGCGCTTGCATTCCTCATCCTCATTGGCTTTATGCTCATGCTCGATGCGATGGGATTTCACGTTCCAAAAGGGTACATCTACTTCGCTGTGGCATTCTCGCTACTTGTAGAGATGGTCAATTTGAAAATGAGAAAAGGAAAAAGCAAGGTTAAACTGAATAAACACATGACCCCTGATGATAAATAAAACTCTCATACTCCTGTTCGTACTTTCCTTTCAATTTGGAAATGCATCCGCAATTGAACCACAATTAGACAAGGCAAAAGTCTTGATTGCTTCAAACAAAACGAGAGATGCTATTCCACTTTTAGAAGAGTTAATTAAGCTCGATGCTAGCCCTGCACCTCACAATTACTTCCTTGGAATGTGCCTGATTAAAGAGGGTATTCGTATTGAGGAAGCGGTAAAGTATCTTGAGAAAGCAGGAGCTGAATACGCCAAAACTGACCTCGACCCCGGCATGGGCGAACCAGAATTTTGCTGGTATTATCTCGTTATTGGCTATAGTCGTTTGAATGAATGCGATAAGGCGATGGACACGTACAACAAGTTCGTTCGGGTTTATTCGCAAGGCGATCCATTCTACACCAAAGAGGCCATGAAATGGATTGAACTTTGCCACGAACCAATGCGTATGGCGCAAGAAATCAAAACACGAAACTTCATCAATAAACAACCGACTAACTATCTGAAAGACAGGCTTGTTAGCACGCAACTAGAATTCCCAGATGTGGTAACTCGCGAAGTGAATTACACGACTGCTTCTATGCTCTATGGTGTGCAGGTAAGTGCGTCCATCACACCAACTTACACCATCGAGTTTAAGGGGCTGAAAAACGTAGGCGTTTATGTTGATGAAAACAAAGTTTACCGCTATGTAATCGGCAATCTGAGTTTTCGTTCTCAGGCGGAAGAATTGCTAGAAGAAGTGCGAGCTAACGGCTATCCTGATGCGTTTATCGTTGACATTAACCAACCAGAAACGTATGGCGAAGAAGTAATGAGTTTGAACAACATGAACATTGCCCCACAGCTTAAAGGAAAAATTGAATTCCGAGTTCAGATTGGCGCATTTGCTGAAACACTACCAAAAGATTTACGCAAGTTTTATTTTGAGATTGACAAGCTAAAAGAGGTGCACGAAAACGACCTGACTATTCTTACCGCAGGGAAATTTGACACCTACCAAGAAGCTCAAGCACACCGCGACATGCTACAACAACAAGGCTTAGGAGATTCGTTCGTTACTGCATTCAACAAACGTAAACGTGTTCCAGTGAGGGTTGCTCTCAAATTTCTTGATCAGGAAGAAGAAAAAGAGGAGCTAGTGCCGCAAAAGCGTGGGAAGAAGTAAGCGCAACACTTCCAATGCGTTGATGTTTATCAAAATTGACACTTCCATTTTGGAGATGCCGTGTTAAATTCGCACCACGCTTAATGGAATCTGAATTCGTACACAAACTGTTTGAGAAGCACTAAAAGGTAGGCAAATGTCTTTCTCCAGAGGATGTTGCCAAATGGCTGAACAAAATTTTGGGAGTTCTCTATCCAGAAATAAGCTCTTTTAAATTCGAAAATGAAGCTGACTTAATGCTTCATTATCACGGTTTAAGCAATGCTTTTCTAAATACTTCTTGGCCAAAAGTGGATGAGGGGAAAGCGCAACTTCTGGCAGCCCTTAAATCCAATAATCTTGAAAACCGAGAGCTCTTCTCTATTCTGAGAGATGACCATATTGCGGATTCCAGCCAACTACCCAACACTGGAGTTGGAGAAGAATTAGAGAAAATGCTTTCTCTACGCTTCATTAATTCTGTGGAATACGGAACAGTCTGTTCAACGGTTATAAAGGTGAACCTTAGAGGAGTTATTCATTTTGAAGAACGAAGTTTTGATTTTGACGGACAGGAAGTTGGCCATGTGAAATTTCATATAAAAACCAACTAAGCTTCAACTATTCTCCTATCGTATTTAGGTACAGTTAATTTTCTAAGGTTGCCAAATTCCTTGTAAAACTGATAACTACGCGGTAATAGATTTTAATAACTAATCCGCTATCTGCTTTATTTAGCTAACTCATTGCCCTGCAGGGCAATGAGTTAGCGTGACAAAAAAATCAAATTGCTGCGCTTATCACAGTGTTAATTCGGAGCTTATCGAAACATTAATCCTTAATGCATCTGCAAGAAGAGCCAGCTGCCCGAGCGCCAGGACCTATTGAACCACTGTTACTGTTGGAGCTGAATCCGAGGAAGGAAGACAAAGTGCCATCAACCGTACTGGTCCAATAGTGGCCATAGCCACCATTAGTGTGTCCTCCACTCAAATGACTACGACTTCCCGCCATAGGCAATTTAAGGGGTGAAGCTAAAGCTCCTGCAGCATCGTTACTACTCCAACTTAGGACTTCTTCATTCATTTCTATTTCGGTTGGTAAACGATACCCACTTGGGCATGGATTATTAACCCCATTTACACCCTGCCATAAGTTGTCATTTTGAGGACTGCGCCAATCATATGGTGAACTGGATGCTCTAATAAAATTACTATTTGCTGGTTGATCTGTCGAGCTCAGTACGTTAATACCGCCACTTACGGTACTACAGTAGGAACCGCTACAATTAGTTACAATTTGATGGCCATCACTTCTTCGGCCCCATTGGTATAAATCTCCATAGGCTAATGCATCATTTGAGCTCGTTGCTACTTGGGTAGCCCCCAAGTTTCTATCCATCCAGGTTTCTCCAGTTACTGGATTTGTTACATCAACTATTACCGTTGGTCCTTGAGGACCGAATACAGAGCCTCCGGGGTATTGGGGTGTGTAAGTACAAGATCCGTCATCAGTATTTGCTAATGGATTA
>DMRV01000305.1:0-240 GCA_003456455.1 Flavobacteriales bacterium | reverse complement strand
TCCATCATCGAAATTAGCAAGGGAGTTATAGTTGTCGGCTAATGTATCAGTACATCCAAAAATAATTTGAGAAGTAAATACCGTAACTATCGAATCAAGAGTTGAAACCAACTGAGTTAGCGAATCAATAGTATTACAACAAACTGCATCAATACCTGCAGGACCTGTTGCTCCTGTTATACCTTGAGGTCCTTGCAGGCCTGTTGCACCAACTGCTCCATCATTTCCTGCTGGTCCTTG
>DMRV01000233.1 GCA_003456455.1 Flavobacteriales bacterium | reverse complement strand
CCTTCGTAAAAGTCTAAGTATTCCTCAATTTGAGAACGCTTTGCTGCTTTCGCAGGCTCATTAATTGGAAATTTAATGCGACCGTTTCCATTACTCATCACCTTACTCATGAGAGCCGAGTATTCGGTATGGATTTGCTTGTCATCGAACGATAAGAAGTTCACAAAACCCATTACATCCTCGTACCATTTTACCCATGTATTCATCTCTCCCCACCCAACGTTTCCAACCATGTGGTCGATAAATTTCAGACCTGTAGGTGCTGGATTGTAATCCGATTTCCATTCGCGATAGCCAGGAAGGAATGTTCCGTTATAGTTTTTTCGTTCGATAAAAAGATGAACCGTTTCTCCGTACGTGTAAATTCCTGCTTTTATAATCTCTCCATCATCGTCTTTCTCCACGGTTGGCTCCAGGTAGCTTTTCGCTCCGCGAGAAGTCGTTTCTTCCCACGACTTTCGGGCATCATCTACCCAAAGGGCAACAACTTTTACACCATCTCCGTGCTTTTTTACGTGCTCGCCAACAATCGAATCGCTATTCAATGCAGTGGTCAAAACCAATCGAATTTTGTCTTGCTTGAGAACATATGAGGCGCGGTCTTTCACACCCGTTTCTAATCCGGAATAGGCAAGACTTTGAAAACCGAAAGCCGTCTTATAAAAGTGCGCGGCCTGCTTGGCATTTCCCACATAAAACTCCACGTGGTCAGTTCCAAGAAGTGGCAAGAAGTCTTGCGCCCCTTCAAAAATTTTCTCTAATCCGTATTCAACATTTTTTATCTCGTCACTCATTTCTTTCGATTTATCAATCAATTATCAAATCGTATTGGGATAACAATCCCCTCAGTCCATCTTGCGAAAAGCGCGCTTTCCCAACTCTGTTCTTTTCAAGGTCAATTTCGTAATTCTCCGATGTCCTAAAGTCTACTTTGGCCAAATTTGAATTCTCAAACACCGCTCCGCTAAGGTCGCAATTTATAAAGTTCGAACCCGAAAAGTCGGTTTCTGTAAAATCAGCTTCTTTCAATGAACAGTTTTTAAAGTCTGTTTTTGGAAGTTTCAATTGGTAGAACGTGGAGTAATCAAGTTGGCATCCTTCAAAACGGAATTCCATTAAAAACTTGTTGCAACTTTCAAACTTCAATCCGAGCAACTTGCAACCATAGAACGAAACATCCTTGAAAGCCGTATTGGTAATCTTTGCTGTGCTCAAATCGCACGCTTCAAACTCACATTCGGTAAAAGAAGTGTCTGTTAAATTAACTCCCGAAAAAGAACAATTTCTGAATTGACAATTCTCGAAATCAGTGCCTTTCGGAGTTCGTGCTGCGAAATCAATCGCGTTGAATTCTTCGTCTGCAACTAACGTCTTTTCCATCACTCCAACCAACTATTCCAGTACTTACCATCGTCAATTTTCAAGGCTTCTTCGGTAACCATCAAAGGCTTGAAAGTATCAACCATCACAGCCAATTCATCGGTGTCCTTCTTGCCAATACTACGCTCCATGGCACCAGGGTGCGGACCGTGCGGAATTCCGGCAGGATGTACTGAAATATGTCCTGGTCCGATATCATTTCTGCTCATGAAATCCCCATCCACATAATACAAGACTTCATCTGAATCTATGTTGCTGTGGTTATATGGTGCTGGTACACTCTCTGGATGATAATCGTAAACCCGTGGACAGAAAGAGCAGACTACAAACGCATCCGTCTCAAACGTTTGATGAACGGGTGGCGGCTGATGTACTCGACCTGTTATCGGTTCAAAATCGTGAATACTGAAGGCATAAGGATAGTTGTATCCATCCCAGCCAACCACATCAAACGGATGGGTGGCATAGACCATTTCATGCATCATTCCCTGCTTTTTCACCTTCATCAGGAATTCACCTTTCTCATCGTGTGTTTCAAGGTCAGAAGGTCTGCGAATGTCACGCTCACAAAAAGGCGAATGCTCAAGCAACTGACCAAACCAATTTCTATAACGCTTTGGTGTGTACATCGGTCTTGCACTCTCTACAATAAACAGTCGGTTATCCTCCGAATCGAACTCGATTTGGTAAATCATTCCACGCGGAACAAGCAAGTAATCGCCATAAGCAAACTTCAAATTACCAACCAATGTTCGTAGCGTTCCAGAACCTTTGTGGATGAAAATCATCTCATCACAATCAGCATTCTTGTAAAAGTATTCTGTGAGGCTTTTACGTGGAGCCGCCAAAACAATAGTGCAATCGGAATTGGTTAAAATCGCCTTTCGACTGTCCAAATAATCATCCTCAGGAGTGGTTTTAAAACCGTGCAAACGAAGCGAGCGCATATTGTGTTCAAGTGCCACCTTCGGCTTAACCGAATACGGCTCTTTGATGCTTTTTACCTGCGTTGGTCGATGCACATGGTACAGCAAACTCGACATGCCATCAAACCCCACCGTGCCGAACAATTGCTCGTATTGATGTTCGCCTTTTTCGTTTTTAAAAACGGTATGCCGCTTGTGCGGTACCTTACCTAACTGATGATAAATTGGCATGATTAAAACGTTTGAAGCACCGAATTTACGCATTCGCTAACCGCGCTTGAAATGTTGACAATCAGGATAAGTATTCAAGAAATTTCCATTTGACAACCTGTGATTTCCGCCTTGTTTAATCGTATGTAATCGCTTGTCCATACGGTAAACTGACAGCATTCGTCAATAAAACCAAACAATTTGAACTCAAATCCGTACTCAAATGATATCCAAAATTGGATTGTCTAGAAACGCGCAGTGACTGAGAAAGAACTACTAGCAAAAACGTTGGAAGAAAAGATGTTCACCGCTGAAAAGCGCGTGTCCATCTTGCGCGTGTTGCTAATTGCACTGAACTCGGTGGTTTATCTCTGGTTTATGGACCAGACTTATACATATAATGAGCTAGCATTTTCAATAGTCGTTGTTGCCAACATATACGCTGTTTCCACCTTTTTCTTCGAGCCTTACAGGAAGGTCAAGTTGCTTCGGAGTATTTATTTCACCATTGTAGCTGATGGTGTTCTAAGCATGCTTTGGATTATTGCCACTGGCTATATGGATTCGCCTTTCTATTTAGTCTGGTACGTTTCGTTGATTTCTATCGCTTTCCGCTATTCACTAAAGCACACTATTACGACCACATTTATTTATTTGGTCTTGTATATGCTGGTGTTCGCTCTTGATCCGTATAGCACAATTGAACTAAGTGACCTGATGGTGCGGTTAGGCTACATTCCGCTTGCGGGAATGTTGGGAATGTATGTGTCACTTGAAATTACTGACCAAATTGATGGTAAGGTCAAGATAATTCAGGGCGAAGTGGCATTAAAAAAAGCGCACCACGAGCTTGAACTAAAAGTAAAAGAGCGGACATCTGAACTACAGGTGATGAACAAGGATTTGACCGATAGTATCAATTACGCGGAGCGTATTCAAAGTGCCATTTTTCCTAAAATGGAAGATATTACAAGCACTTTCCAAGATGCCTTCGTTATTCATTTACCCAAAGATATTGTGAGTGGTGATTTTTATTGGTTTCACCATAAAGATGGAATCTCGCACATTGCAGTTGTCGATTGCACCGGACATGGAGTTCCAGGAGCAATGATGTCTATGATTGGGAACAATTTGCTCAACCGAGCCATTGTTGAACATCAATTAAATGACCCTGGAAAGATTCTTAAAGACATGGATAGGTCTTTGGAGGAAATGCTGAAAGATGATGCCGAAGGGTTAGCGGTTAACGATGGTATGGATCTTTCGTTGTGCATGATTGACCACTCAAGAAATACACTAGAATTTGCTGCGGCTCAAAGTTCGGCTCTTATTATACAAGGAGGAGAGTTGAGACAGTTGCAGGGCAGTAAATTTTCTATCGGTGGCTTTGGTTCAAGCGGTGATAAGATGTTTAAAACAACGAGCATCTCATTTAACCCGTCAGATCTTATGTACATGTTCTCTGATGGCTATCAAGATCAGTTTGGAGGAAATAAAGGCAAGAAATTTTACAAGAAAAACCTCATCCACCTAATAGAAAGCGGTTCAGATAAAACGATGAAACAACAGGAGCTCACCATTTTAGAAACCTTTGTTAACTGGAAAGGAAACGAAATGCAGATGGATGATGTAACCGTGATGGGAATTAGACTATAGCAATCTGCGTTTAGCCGTTAACCGCAACCACTTCAGTAATCTCACCCGGAAGACGGTTTTTAAGCAACGTTTCAATACCGTTTTTTAAGGTTACGGTTGATGAAGGACAGCCGCTGCATGCTCCGCGAAGCACCACGTTAACCACTCCTTTTTCGTAGCCTTTGAACGTTATGTTTCCTCCATCTTGCGCAACTGCTGGAGCAATTTCCGCATCCAGAATAGCTATGATTTGTTGTTCTAGATCGGATGTTGGTGTAGAGTGAACGGCAGTAGCGGCAAGTTGCTCTTCTGTTTGAATAGCACCATCAGCCAAATTAGTAACCACCTCACCTCCGCTGTTTAAATAATCTCGAATAAACTCGCGCAGTTCCATAACCACATCTTCCCATGAAACCATATCAGATTTCATAACAGTAATAAAGTTAGATTGAATGAAAACCCCTGTAACGAATGGAAACCCGAACAACTTCATAGCCATTGGGCTTCCTTTCGCCTCGTCCATACCTGTGTATTCGGCTAAACCTTCTTCGAGCAACACACGGTTTGCCACAAATTTCATTGTGGTTGGATTAGGGGTGCTCTCTGCGTAAACGGTATATGGGATTACTTTTTCCATTGTTATTGTAAAATGATTCTTCGCTGTAAAACTCCCTTATCTGTTGAAATACTCAACACATAAACGCCTTTTACATACGAACTGAGATTGAATTCTTTCCTCCAACGCTGCCGCTTTGGCAACATATTTTGATAAACCTCTTGCCCCAAGATATTGTTCATCTCTATCTCAATTTCAGAAGGCTCATCCAGTTCTAAATCCACTGTAAACAAGCCCGTATTCGGATTAGGATAAACATTGAGATGGTCGTCTGACAAAACCTCTCCGATTCCTACGCCAAACTCCACCACAATTATGGTTTGCGTAGTTGTAGTTGTACAATTGTAATTAACCGCTGTGAGCGTAATTGTATAGGTACCAACTTCTGAGTAAACGTGTATTGGATTTACAGTTGGGTCTGCACCTGTACCGTCACCAAAATCCCATGAGTATTGGGTTGCATTGGTGCTTGTGTTTGTCAATTCCACATTGCCAAACCCTGATAGTATAACGGTATCTGTATTAGTGCTAAAACCAGCAGTGAGTCCAATTTGTGGGCAGTCCCATTGAACGTTTACTTCGCTGTAAGCCGTATCTGAACAAATCCCGTTTGAGGCGACCATAAAAACAGGACGTATTCCAACTGCAGCAAATACATGACTTGGGTTTTGTTGTGTATTAATTGCAGTTCCATCACCGAAATTCCATACCCAGGCATTAACGGCAGGTGTAGTTTGATCTTGGAATGAAACGGAAGCTCCCAATGTGGCACTCACTGGCCCTGCAAAAGCTGCATTCAACTGTGGGAACGTATTAATCATCAACTGGTCGGTGGCCTCGCATCCGTATATGTTAGTAATGATTACATCATAAATTCCTCCTTGTGAGGTTTGCAAGGTTTGAGCGGTTGCTCCGGGAATCACAACACCTTCGTAAAACCACTCATATGTTGCTCCTTGATTCAATGCATTTAGAATAGGATACGCTTCATTTTCGCAAATATTAATGTCGGCACCCAAGAACACGCTGGGCTCGCTTACCAACACTTCTACCTGATCAGTTCCTGTACATCCATCTTGCTCAACGACAGTTACGTCATACGAACCCGGAAGGCTTGCTTCCAACTCAATATCGTTTGTGCCAATTGGGTTGCCACCAACAGTCCAAGAGTAATCTGCTTCATCTATACCTGCGTTTAGTATTGGAAGAGGACTGCCCGGACATAAAGCTTGATCTGCACCTAAATCAACAGGTGAAATGGTATAAATTTCAATCTCTACACTATCAGTTCCTGAACACCCTGTTCCATAGCTTACTTCAACGCTATACGTTCCTGTAATAGTAGTTTCCAAAAATTGGGATGGAAGTCCTGTAGGAAAGCCGTTCAGCGTCCATAAGTAGGTCGCTCCATCGTTTCCATTTCCATCTAAAACTGGCAAGTCTCCAAGGAAACATGCGCGAAGGTCATCTCCCAAATCAACCTCCACCTGTTCAAGCACACGAATTGTGTCTGTTGTTTTTGATGTTCCACAGCAGCTTGTGGCCACAAGTTCTACTACGTAATTGCCAGCCGTGGCAAACGTTACAGTTCCCGGGTTTTGGTCGGTTGATGTTGTAATTGAACCCCCAGGAATATTCCAATCATAAGTATCTCCAACGAAAGTTGTAGATAAATCTGTGCTTTCTCCAACGCAAATTGTTGTTCTAGTTGCGTCAATTACTGGTGGGTCAA
>DMRV01000338.1 GCA_003456455.1 Flavobacteriales bacterium | reverse complement strand
ATCTTGGGGATGAAAGTAAGTGGCTTCGCCCTTGAATCCAGCTGTCTTTAAATTCCCCGCCCAACCTGCTCCTAGCGCAACATCTTCATTCCACCAACCTGCTAATACTTGAAAATCATACGTCCATTTATTGAAGCGGTACATACCTGCTCCCACCCAAGTTGAATCAAATTGTGAAGGAGCTATTGCAATTTCAAAAGATGAATAATCTTTAAAAAATCGCTGAACCCGAATCGCATCAGATCCTGGACGTTCTTCATAGTCAAAGTCCACCAAATTGAAGGTGTTGAACAAGTCATTAGAATTCCAAAAAGCGTTCAGTCCCCAATTGATCCGTTGTCTTCCAATGGTGACATCCCATTGATCATTGGACCATTTTACCCATCCACGATCAATCTGAGTTAAACCGGCAATACCTGATTCGTTTAACCACAGCCAACTCAAGTCTACCAAGCCATTATCGAAATCGACATTATTAGAAAATCCTGGTTGAAACTGAACTTGATCTCCAGTGAAAACTCGATTTCTTACTTCCAAGCCAATGGTAAATGACTTCGATGGATAGATTTTCAAGTTCAGTCGATTATGAATCAAATTACTGTGTGAGATATAATTGAGATCCACCATTTGAAACGACTGCATATTCTTTACATATCCTTTCAATTGTACTTTATCCCTCCAGGATTTGCTCTCTGTTTCTTGAGAAAGAGCAGCCAATGGCAAAAGACCAATCAATAGGTATGAGATCAGTGTTTTCATTTTCTGATATCGCTCTCAATTTTACCATCTACTAGCGTAATAACACGCTTAGCGCGATCAATCACACGCTGATCGTGCGTAGAGAAAACAAAGGTTGTGCCTTCCTCTTCATTCAATCGGGCCATGATATCAAGTAAATTACTTGTGGAATGAGAATCAAGGTTTGCCGTTGGTTCATCCGCCAGCACAAAATCAGGTTTTGAAGCAAGTGCTCTAGCCACTGCCACGCGCTGCTGCTGACCACCGCTTAATTGGGATGGTTTACTTTTCATTTTATCTCCTAATCCGACCTCATTGAGCAATTTCTCTACCCGCTCATCTCTCACTTTCTTTTCGATGTTTTGAAGCAACATGATGAATTCTGTATTCTCTTTTGCGTTGAGCACTGGAATCAAATTATAGCTCTGGAAAACAAACCCAATATGATTCAGACGAAAATCAATCAATTGATTCTCAGATAAGCCTGTTAAATCCCTTCCATTCACTTTTACGCTGCCGGAAGTTGGTCTGTCTAATCCGCCAATCATATTAAGCAAGGTTGTTTTTCCAGATCCAGAAGGACCAACAATAGCAGTAAACTCATTGTCTTCGATCTGCAAGTCAACGGCATCGACAGCCTTCACTGGAACAACCCCTTCGTATATCTTAGAGATCGCAATTGTTTCTATTACCAAGTTTTTCATTTTTCAGTCACTTTATGTTCTGTACTTGTTGACATTATATTTTTCTAATCGCTTCTGAGGCGTTTAACTTCAATGCTTTTCGAGCTGGGTAGATCGCGGCAATGAATGCCATGCAAAACACCATGATCGTAATGCTTAAATATGTTTCAAAACCGAGCTCAGGGTATATTACCGCAGCAAAGCCCATTTCACTATACGCTTCACCAACAGATCCAAGATCAAAGCCAACCTTTCCTAAGCGCTCTATAAATCCGTATGCGATAAGCAGTCCCAAAGGAGCTCCAATCATCGAGAGAAAGACCGTTTCGAGCATAATCATTGAAAATATCTTTCTTCGATTCAATCCAACCGCCTTAAGCATGCCAATCTCGCGGGTTCGCTCCATAACGGCCATAAGCATGGTATTGACTATGCTAAATAATAAAGCAACCAAAATGATTCCTACAAAAATGTAGGCGAATGTTCCTGAAGCTTCCACCATATAGCGCATGCCAACAGCCAAATCCAACCAAGGCAAAACTTCCAAATTAGGGTATAAATCAGCATACTTTTTCGCGTACTGTTCTGCCAAACTATGTTCGGTCAATAGCACGGCTATTTCATGAAACTCTGAAGGCTGCAGGTTAACAATGTTCTGCAAATCACTTCGCTGAACAAACACATTCATTTCATCAAACATTCCATTGTTGGACTTATAAATGCCAGCTACTCTGAAAGAAGCAGAGATTATTTCACCATCAACATCTTGAAGGGTTAGGACAAGTTTATTCTTTACATCTAAATGATAGTCATCGGCAATCTTCTTGCTGATCAGAATTGGATTGCGTTTGATTCCTTCAAAATATTCTCCTTCTACTATTTTGTCATTTAATTGGGTAACAACGGCCTCATCGCTTGGTAAAACACCCACAGCCTTTATCCCGCCAGATTTATTGGCAGAAGCGATCATTGCAGTCGCGATAACTCGACCACTGGAACCAACTACCTTTTCTTCACTGTTTAATTTCTCTCTTATCTCTTCCCCATTCTCAATCACTTCCTTGATAGCCAGCTCATCTCTAAACTTCTTATGATGAAACTGAAAATGAGAATATTCATTCTCGATGACATCATTGATTTTTTGACCGATCATCCCTTCATAGAATCCTGAAGCGAAGGTTCCTGCCCAAAGGCCAAGGGCAATAGCAATAATGACAACAAGACTCCTAATCTTGTTACGCCAAATATTTCTCCATGCAATTTTTAGTATCATAATCAGCTTCGCATTGCTTTGTTAGCGTTTATTTTTAATATGGACAGAAATGGGTAGATCGCAATGATCATAGCCACTAATGCCACAATCATAGCTTGATCTAAAAAGACATGCGGTTCAATTGATGTCTGAATCACAGGCTCCATTCCATAATCTTCCATCATCTGACCGGCTTCTTCTCCTCCAAATGGAATTGGGTTATAATACAACGAAGCACAAACTGGAAAGGCACCCAATATTCCAAGGAAGGCACCAATAACAGAGATTATTATCGTTTCAAAAAAGACCACAGCTGCTAGTTTCGAGCGCTTCATTCCTATTGCCACCATCACTCCAAACTCATGTTTTCGTTCAGCAAGCATCATTAAAACAGTACCAAACATTCCAAAAGAAATCACCATGTAAAGGATGAACATGAATACATAGCCTTCTACCTTATCTGCTTCAATCATATTGACAAGATCAGGCACTAATTCAGGCCATGCCATTACTTCATAACGTTCATCCACCTCTGCACCAATCGACTTAGCGAGTGAAGTAGCATCGGAGGCGTCATCCATCAAAACAACAAGATTTGTAATGCTGCCTTCTGTACCAAAGAAAATCTTGGCCTGCTCAATAGGCAGTATAACCAATTGCTTGCTCAATTCAGGAGATCCAAACTTTACAATCCCTTTGATCGGATACTTACCCGCAGCGTTGGTGCCATGATAGCCTTGACCTAACAAAACCAATGTATCCCCTACTGATATGTGATGGTAATCGGCCAATCCTTGACCAAGCATTACTGCGTTATCCGCTCCATCCAAATATTCACCCTCTATAACCCTTTCGTTCATTTGTGTCATGAGCATTTCTGCTTTCGGATCAGTACCAACGACCATTGCACCCTTGGTGGTTGAATCGGTAGCGCTTAAAACAAAGCCTTCAATACGCTCAACCATTCCTGTAACCTTAGGATTGCTATTGATGATATCTTTTAAGCTGTCTGATAAAACAAAGGCATCATCTATACTCTTGCTCTCCCAATATCCATTTGCATGGATCTGCACAAAGCCGGTGTAAGAAGCGACCATAGATTCGGTCATATTCTTGTAAACGCCATACTTGATGCTCATCATTAATGTCGCCAAGATGACGGCAAAGAATACTGAAGCGAGGGTAATTGCAGTCCTCCGTTTGTTCCGCCATAAGTTGCGCCAAGCCAATTTGAGAATCATCTGTTTTCTTTTTTAGTTATCTAATATTCTTCATGTTGTGGACCGTGAAGAATGCATCGTCATAGACCTCATTAAACTTTATCGTGTTGATGGTCATGATCGTTTTTTGCCCCTCCTTTTCGATTGGAATCAACTCAAGACGAGTAGCGAGAATCACACCATCCATTTCTTTGACTTCTGATCCCAACATTTCATTCACGAGATAGCCATCTTCATCGTATTGTTCTGCTTTAAGCTGCACATAATCCTTCTGATCTACAAAAGCTACCACCTTTCCCCAGACCACCGCGGCATCCGGCTTAGGAGTCAGAATCACTTTCCAGCATTTCTTTCCATCTATAATGGAATCCTTTCCTAAAGCATGCGTATAATCGGTCACTGAAGATGACTCTCTCACCAAGTCATCATTGCTCATATCTGTGCCCATCCAACTTTGCATCATCATGCTAGGAGGCATTTTAATAGAACGCTCAATGCTCGGCACCCAATTCCATACTTCCTTGTGTCTTTTAAGAAATGCTGTTCCCGCATCTTTGGCAGGCTCAGTCAATACCATCAGACTGTAATCATTGCCTCTACTCCAACTTTTTAAGCCCATAGTGCGCGTCCATTTTGGGCGAATCACCTCGATGGTCATCTCCGTATAGGCAGATTCTTTTCCACGCATTTTCTCTTCCGCTTTTCGGATAATCTCTTTCGCGTCCTGTGCATAAAAAGAAAGTGATAGAAGGAGAAGTGTGGTGGTTAATAGTGTTTTCATGATTTTGCAAATTGTTGGATCAAATATTCTTTTGCCTTCTCGGCCGGAAAATTTTCGGGATCAAGTAAACAGTGCATCTGAATACCATCGAGCACAGCAGTAAAAATGCGCATCATGGCCATCGGATCTTCATACCCTTTACTCTTGAAATACACACTCATGGCATTCATGTATGGAAGCATTTTATCGGCCATTTGAGCCATGAGCATCTCGGTTACATCTTTTTGAAAAACAAAACTCATATACAATTTCCAGCGCTGTGGTTCCTTCAATGGAATTTGAATACTCAACTCAATAATTTCAGCAAAGCGCTCATCGGTTATAACCTCATCAGGTTGGATTTTCATCAAATCCATGGCATAGTCAAACAGATCATACATCAGCGTTCGAAGCACTGCCTCTTTACTGTCAAAATAGTTGTACATCAGCCCTTTAGAAACATTCGCCTTCTTGGCAATGCGACTTACAGAAGCGGAATGATATCCTTCTTCAGCAAAAACATGCAATGCAGCGTCTAAAATTTCACTGCGCCTTTCCTGCCGGATGGCTTCAAACTGTTTTGTTGTTCTTGGAGACATATATTTTTAATTAAACGACTGGTCAAAAATAGTTCTATTTTTTAATTGACCAAACGGTCGGTCAAAAAGTATTCAAAAAAAAGGCCCGACATAATGCCGAGCCTTTTCTAGGTATTATTTGTTCATTAGAGCTTCACAAACTTTCCAAGCTTTGTGTCTGCCTGAATAAAGTATATGCCTGCTTCTAATTCAGAAACATCGAATTGATCTTGATTCAAAACAACTGACTTCACCAATGAGCCATTGATCGCATAGATATTAATTGTGCCATTGGCAGTAAATCCTTCCACAAATACCATGTTTTGAGCAGGATTAGGATAAACTGAAAGGCTGTTTTCATCGAATGACAACTCACTCAATCCTTGCGGTTCACCATTGCCAGTTGTATCAGTGGTGTCTCCAATAATTTCTAAGAAAGTCACATCACCAGTTGTGGCATTGTCAGACCCGTTGTTTCCATTTCCATTTACAGCGTTTGCGCCAAAATAGAAATCTACATTACCTGTCCCTGGTTCTGGAGATAACCACTTAAATGAAAATTGACCAGCAGCATTGGCTTGGTTATGTTCAGCATACTGTCTTGAGCTAGACGTTGAAAGTTTTACACCATTTCCCGGATCACTAAAACTATTTAGACTGGTGTTTCCACTCATTGAGATCACCTGAAATCCATATCCGGCAGGGTTGCCAGCAGAATTAGTTACCGTTACATCAACGTCATACAATTGCTCTGGCACATACTCTGTTACCGTATTGTTTTCTGAGTCTTTCAGTTCCACTAAGACACTCACATTTCCAAAACCTCCACCTGAGTGACACGTTACACATGTGGAAGCACCATCACCTGGGGCGCCAGTAGCTCGATTCCCGTTAGAAGCAGGGCCGCTTGCATTAGATTGTAAGAGAGTAACTATTGCGATGAGCACAACAGAAGACAAAGCGAAGTAATTTTTTTTCATAGAATAAAGGTTTGAGGTTAGACGCAGTGAAACGCACTATGGTTTGCAATGTTCATCTGAACTTTAAATTACAACAAAAGAATATACCTTTGCACCCGCAAAACAAGGCAGTTATGATCGCAGCACACAACGTATCCCTAGCATTCGGAAAACAAAAGCTTTTTGATGACGTAAACATCAACTTCACTGAAGGAAATTGCTACGGAGTTATTGGAGCCAATGGCGCAGGGAAATCTACGTTTCTTAGAATTCTTTCTGGAGATATTGAGGCCAATACTGGTCACATTAGCATTGAGCCTGGTAAGAGGATAGCCGTACTTCGTCAAAATCACTTTGAGTTTGATGAAGTTCCTGTGCTAGAAACAGTAATCCGAGGACACAAGCGCTTGTTTGAAATCATGCAAGAGAAAGACGCTATTTACGCCAAACCAGATTTTAGCGATGCAGACGGTATAAAAGCATCAGAATTGGAAGGCGAATTTGCTGAGATGGAAGGCTGGAACGCTGAAAGTGATGCTGCGGCTTTGTTAAGCGGATTAAGAATTTCAGAAGACAAGCACTATAGCCTGATGAAAGATTTGAATGGTAGTGAAAAAGTGCGCGTGCTTTTAGCACAAGCGATCTTTGGAAACCCTGAC
>DMRV01000265.1 GCA_003456455.1 Flavobacteriales bacterium | reverse complement strand
TAAAGCACAAAGCCATTCTCGCTCACATCGCGCCAATACACAATGCGAGATGATGGACGACCTGCCGAATTAACCGTGCTCAGACACATAGCATACGGGTCCAATATCTGTGCATTCACAGCTTCTTCCATCCATGTAGCAAATTGCTCCATGGGGTTTTCGTTCAGGTCGGATTTACTCAGCGGTTTGCTTGCAAAATCGCGCCTCACGGTATTGATATAATTACGGACTTCTTCTAAACTCATCTCACTCTTTTTCTATTGACCCTCAAAGAAGTCTTCATCTAACTCCTTTACCTCGTAAGTTGTTTTGATTTGAACACCAACGTTGAATTCATGGATTAAATCAACGAGTTTATATCCATCAATCAAGATAATCGAGTGGTGGGCATCACTCGCTTTTTTGACTGAACCAGTATGAAAATCTGAAGTTGTAACAAAAACACCTTTACTCGTGTCCCCGCTCATAGCGCCAATGAAGTTTCTGATTTCTTTTTCTCGAACACTATTCTCGCCATAACGCTTCGCTTGAATGTAAATCTTGGAAAGACCAAGTTTATCTTCATTGATAATACCATCAATTCCACCATCACCTGATTTCGAGGTCTCGATGAAGTCTCCATAACCCATTTTCTTCAGAAGTATCAGTATTACTTTCTCAAAGTAATATGGGTCGATAGTTTTAAGCTTTTCAAGTAAGTCGTTTTTAGTCTGGAGTTCGATTTCGGAAAATCCAGAATCAATCAAATCTTGAGGTGTCGCATTATCTATTTCGGACACGGTAGGTTCAACCTTATCCTTTTCATCTGAATAGAATTTCAAAAAGTCTGTTTCTCCTTCAACATCTTTCAATTTTAGTTGCTTCTCTTGAGCTTTGCCCTTCTCTGTAATTTGAACCATTCCTCGTTCAGGATAGATAATGAACCCTCCTTTTTTTAGGTACGATTTCCCCCAAGCAATTCGATTCATTATGAGAACATCACCGCTTTTAGTCTTTTGTTCCAACATCTCTTTAGGAAAATGCGAATAGTATTTTGCGACTACCTTATTAAGTAAATCTCTGTGATGAATGACTTTTCCATCACTCAAGATGTCAAGAATAGGATTAAATGTCTCGTGAAACTTGGGCAATTCCATTCAGCCGTTTTTTGATTTAAATATGATACTTGCCGAAAGTAACGAAATCATAAATCGGTAGGTTTGAACTCTGTCATGAACCACCAGAAACTCCTCATCATTGGCACCGTTTTTCCCGAACCGAACTCTTCTGCTGCGGGCAGTCGGATGTTGCAGCTAATTGAGCTGTTCCAACAGCAAGATTGGGAAATCACATTTGCCAGCGCAGCAGCAGAAAGTGAGTTTGCGGTAAATCTTTCTGAGATAGGCGTAAAGCAGGTTTCAATTGAATTGAACAGCTCATCGTTTGATGGTTTTGTTCGAGAACTCAATCCGCAAGCCGTAGTCTTCGACCGCTTTATGACGGAGGAGCAATTTGGTTGGCGCGTGGCAGATAACTGTCCGAATGCACTGCGCGTTTTAGACACTGAAGACTTGCATTGTCTGCGCCATGCGCGGCATCAGGCATTAAAGGAAAACCGAGAATTTTCCAACTCTGACTTGCTGAATGAACACGCCAAACGCGAGATTGCGAGCATCTACCGCTGCGACCTTTCGTTCATCATTTCCGAGTACGAAATGGAGGTGCTGAAAACGGTTTTCAAAGTAGATGAAGCGTTGCTTCATTATTTGCCTTTTATGCTCGAGCCAATTTCTGAAACTGATTACAACGCATGGCTTCCGTTTGAGGAAAGAGAGCATTTCGTGACCATCGGTAATTTTTTGCATCCACCCAATTGGGATGCGGTACAATACCTAAAATCGGACATCTGGCCATTGATTAGAAAGCAACTTCCTGAAGCTGAAATGCATGTTTACGGAGCATACACAACCGACAAACATCGTCAGTTGCATTCCAAAAAGGATGGCTTTCTCATCCTTGGCAGAGTGCAAGATGCCATGGAAGTAATTGGCAAAGCCAAAGTGCTTTTGGCGCCTTTGCGCTTCGGTGCTGGACTAAAAGGGAAACTGATTGAAGCTATGCAATGCGGCACACCAAGTGTTACTACCAAACTTGGTGCAGAAGCAATGCACGGGAACCTGCAATGGAGCGGAGCAATTGCGGACGCGTCTGAGGACTTCGCGCAAGCGGCTGTAAATATTTACACCGATAAATCAGCTTGGGAAGTGGCTCAGCAGAATGGCGTTTCTATCATCAATCAAATCTATCCGAAGGAGAAATTAGGCACAGCAATTATCAAGCGAATTGCTGATTTGCAATCCCATTTGGAAGTTCATCGCCAACGGAATTTCATCGGCTCGATGATCATGCATCATTCCATGCGCAGTACCGAGTTTATGAGTAGGTGGATTGAATCGAAGAATAAAAATTAGAGGACAGTATCAAATGGTACCGGAAACTGTTGCGCATCCTATGGTGTCCTTGTATTGGTAACTACACATAATCCAGTTATTGACAACTAAATTTAATCGTCATTGATAGTTGCGCTTAGGCCAATAGCTAAGTAAACGCTATACGAAAGAGAGAAGTGGTTTTTTCATGGGAAAAGTAGATGCGGTGGCACTTTAAAATTTAGAGGTTCAAATACAGGTCTTAAACTAGCCGCATCGTAACATGAATTGTAATGTACTGTTCCAATAAAACAATAAATACATTTATGTGAGATATTTTTAATTAGTCTGACAAACCTATGATTCCAAGAGGAAAAAGAAGGGTCTAGATGTTGAAAATAAAAGAGGGTCAGACTATACTGACCCTCTTTTATCTTGTCTAAATAAACTCAGTTGCAGTCGCAATTTTGCGTTACACTTGCCGTGCCTCCAGTAACGCTAAGCTGGGTGTAGTTGGTGGTTCCTCGCACATTGTCTATCTCATCATCACACACACCTTCGATGGTAATAGACTGGTTAACATCAGGCATACCTGTTTCCGATATTGTTTGGGAACAGGTGCAATCCTGACATTTCTGGCACGAAGACATAAAAGTCACACAGAAGATAGCTGGCAAAATAATCCCTAATTTTTTCATCGTTTTATTGTTTGTTTTAGTTTAAATTTCACCGTCCAGACGAATATCAAAAACAATGCCAAACCACCAAAAAATAGGTTGATTGGGGGGTCACACGATTTTTTTGTGGCTTAAATCTTTAATATTGCTGAATTCACCTACGTCAATTGCTCTTAATTAAAAGATCAATAAACATTTCAATAATTGGCATATTATGTGCTACACAATCTGTAGTAAAACTAAATTTGCTCTATGAACAAACTATCCAAACTATTATCAGCAGTATTGATTCTTTTCGTGGGAAGCCACTCTAGTTTGGCACAAACAAACGTAAGTGCCTCATCAAGTCAATTCAGAATGTGCATCCGTACAATGCAGAGCAACATTGATGAACAAATCAGATACAGCAATGCACTCCGATACTTCAGCGCAGTACATTGTACCACCGCTCAGTTGCAAGACGCATGTTATTACTTGTCCAACGATGTTAACAAGTATAACCTAGCTAGAGCAGCATACCCTAACGTCATTGATCACCAAAACTTTTTCAACATTTATGACTCATTTACACGATTGTCCTATGCAATAAGACTTTATCATGACACCCAAGAACGAGATGAGCTCATGTACATGGAAAACACCTATCAGTTGGATGGTGCGAATGATATTGATTCAAAGTTCAATCTTTTAATTGTGAAAGGGGACTTGCTTCTTGCAAGTAATAAATTTGACGAGGCAATTGAGGCTTACGCTGAGGCGATGGAATTAAAACCAAGAAATAGCATTACGCAACAGAAAATTATTGAGGTCAATAATAGAAGGGTGGAACTGACCAATAGTCTTGCAGAAGAGAAAAATAGAGAGCAAGTGTTTTACAGATTGCTACGCCAAGGAGATGCCGAGTTAATTGCAAACCAGTTTGAAAGAGCCATAAATTTCTATGAACAAGCGATGAATCTCATCCCTGGAAATCCAATTGCGTACAAAAAGATAAAAGAAGCGAATCAACTAAAGCAGGAGTATGTGGATGTAATGGTGGTGGATTGTCAAACAGACGAAAATGAATTCTCGCATATAATTGCCGCGATTAAGGATAAAAACTACTCATCGGAAATGAGAGAACTTTCCAAAACTTACATCTCCAAAAAGTGCTTCTCCATAGGTCAGTACAAAGAAATAGTTGGGTTGTTCCGCGTTGATGACCATAAGCTCGAAATCATAAAATATTTTTACGATTTCATGGATGATACTTCTAAGATGTATGAATTCCGCAATGTATTCGCCTATTCATCTACTAAAAGTAAGTTGGATGAATTTCTGTTAAGTAAGGAGTAAGAAACTCTCAGAGTTGAAGATGGTGATTCACGACCAGATGAAAGATATTAGTCTTTGAGTGAAGACTATTTAGTAAGCTCTTTGAGTGGCCTCTATCTTATCGAAATCTTCAATAGTGTTGGTCAGATGGTTCTCATTCAGGTAGTTCAGCATGTAAGTAATGCAGAATTGAATGTTTCGAGCTTAACGGAGGGTTATTACAGTGTTCGAGTTGTTTCCGAAAATGGAATAATCGTTAAGCCATTAATTATAGCGAGATAAACTAAGGTGTTAGTTTCTACGGAAGGGTGGTGGCAATTGTCGTCACCCTTTTTTAATCAATGAACAACCCAAATAGGAGAGGACCAAGCTCTTTCTTGAATGACCAACTCGGCACCTTCCGGGTACTTGATGCCGTAGCGTAGCTGATCCAACAAACGCCAACTTGCGGTCGAGACTTCTAACACGCGGAGGTAGTAAAATGCATTTACTTCAGAATTGAAATACGGGTCTTGCCAATGGACAAAGAGTTCTTCGTCTCCCTTGTCGAACGACCATTCTCCCGTTTCCATGTTCACAGTAGCACCGTTGTCTGGGACCGTTCCGTCCTCGTTCAATTTCCTTCCATCAGAAAGTGCCACATCATAGATTTCTTCATAAAGCGCTCCATCTTCGTACCATCCTTTTATCACTTGAACTCTGTCTAGCGTGGCGAAATCGGGGTCTTTCGCAGCCCAAATCAGGAACTCGGGAGATTGCTTATTGACCAACTCAAAATCGCTGCCCATCGGCACACCTTTTTGATAACCATCGCGCAGCATTTCATCATGCGAAGCATAGGAATCTTGGAACCCGTATCCGGCAAAAAACCGAACCTGAATGCGATTGCCACTGGTTGCGTAGGCTTCTCTGCGGTCTAGCGCGTCATAGATGTTTTCGCGAGTGTTCGCTTCCGCCCAAACAGCAACCAGGCCGCCAGGATTTTCAACCTCGTAAACTTTCTTGACTCCGCCTGTTTGAAGCGGCCAATCTGCATTCCTCAGACTATCGGCCTTTTCTTTGGATTCGGATTCTGTCTCTTCCGTAGAACCAGGATTACCATCATGATTGTCTGTGCTGCCGATTAAACCATACTTGAACGGATTGATGCCCATGTGTTCTTGATGCTCCAGTCCTTTCTTAAGTGCATACCGAACGTAATTCTGTTCAATGGGGTCGTGCTCTGAATAGTTTTCGAAATCGGCAAACTCATCGTTTTTCCAAAGCAGTCCACTGACCTCGGAATTACCCTTAATTTGATGCACTTCAACCAATCGCTCGAACCGCTGCCGCAGCTGAGCTCTCCTTAAGTTAATGGAATCTGGTTTTGGACCGTAATCGGTAAACGTGCCGCCATCAGAAAGATTGGTATTGTGCGGAATGGCCATAACGGTAGCGCCTTGATCAGAGATATCGGCAAGCCAATCCCACAGGTCGTTTTCATTCTTCAGCTCAAACGAACTCAACGGTAAATCGGGCACCATCATATCCCGAAAAATGATGTTGCGATGCATGTGCGTGGCTGCAGCCCCTAAGGTCCATTCGTAACCTGCTAGCGTTGTAAACTCATACGGTTGATAATTCGCTTCCGTCTGCTCCAAGTGTAGTTGCCAGCCGCTTTTGGTTGTTTCATATCCGCGGAAAAAGAATGGATGCGTGATTTCCTTTGGGTTTCTCAATCGTTTGGCCCCGATATTAACCAGTTGCTGTTGTCTTTTGTGGTTAACGGTTGAATCTGGGTTGTAAATACCTCGAATGTAGGAGGGAATAAGTGCCTTGTGTCCAGTGGCACCTTCCTGCTGAATCATGAACATTTCACCCAAGCCTTCTGCGTGATCAGTTACTGCGCAAAAATCTAGCGGTCGTCTAAGTTTCATTGTTCTGCCAGCTATTGTAATCGGTTCGCCTTTTGCAAAACGATAAGCTTGGTCCGAACTTGTAAGCGTGCCGTTCATGTACGCATCTGCAGATAGCGCAGTATGCACGTGAAGGTCTCCGAAGTAGAGGTTTTTGAGTGGATTTGGTTTTGCACTGTCTGCGGAATTGTCGGCCCGTATACTCTTATCCGATACTCGATTAGGAATGGTTCTATAGTCCTGCACCTTACAGCCAGACGTGGCTATGAGAAACAATATAAAGATGTAGACGAGGCCGTGCATTTTAGAATGTTAATGCCACAAAATAACCAAAGCATTAGATTCAAATGCTTAATCTCGGTTGCTACCACTTTGCGTAGAGAGCAATTACATTTGTAGCATGCAACGAATCGCCATATTCGCATCTGGTACTGGCACAAATGCCGCGCGGATAATCGAATATTTTAAGGGACATAAAACCATCGAGGTATCTCTCGTTCTTTCTAATAATTCGAAGGCGCCTGTGTTGGACAAAGCCACTAATGTTGGTGTTGAAACATACACGTTTAACCGAGAAACTTTTTACAACACGAATCAGGTGTTAAATAAGTTGAACTCAAAAAAAGTAGACCTGATTGTTCTAGCCGGTTTTATGTGGTTGGTTCCGGAAAATTTGGTTCATTCATATTCCGACCGCATAATGAACATTCACCCTGCCCTTCTCCCAAAATATGGAGGAAAAGGCATGTACGGCATGCATGTGCACCGAGCTGTAAAAGAAGCTGGCGAAACCGAAACGGGTGTAACCATTCATCTCGTAAACAAGGAATACGATAAGGGACGCATTTTGGCTCAGTCAAAATGTGCCATCGACAAAAAAGATACGCCCGAAACAATAGCAGAGAAGATTCATGCGTTGGAATACGCTAACTTTCCTCTTGAAATCGAACGTTATCTTATAACCCCATGAAAGCCCTTTCTTTACTTCTGCTCATTGCTTTCCTTCCCTTTCACGATGGTGATTGGGAGTTAAAAAAAGACAAAAACGATATTAAGGTTTACACCAAACATGTAGAAGGTTCTGGACTGAAAGCCATCAAAGCTACTACCACTTTTAATGCTTCGTTGGAAATATGTGCCGCCATTTTGCGCGACATTGACCATTTAACTGACCTCTTTCCGGATACTAAGATTGCCAAGAAAATCTCACAATCTGAGAACGATCAAGTGCATTATTTAGAAATGGATGCGCCTTGGCCTGTAACGGATCGTGATGGTGCTTTCCGATTGGTCTATACCTACACTGCCGCCACTCAAACGCTGTTGGTTGATGCGAAGATGGTTCCTGATGCGTATCCCGTTCAAGATAAATACATCCGCTTGTCTAAAGGTGGTGGTACATGGACTTTCAAACGTGTTGATGCCACTCACACCAGTTTAGATTACTATTTCCATGGCGAACCTGGCGGAAATATTCCAACGTGGTTAGCCAACTCTGTTGTGGAAGAGAACCCGCTTAAGCTTCTCACTAACTTCCATGAATTGGTGAAGCTTGAACGCTATCAAGGACAGACTTTCAGTTTCATTCAGCCCTAGCCGAAGAGAACATGTTTTCTAGTGTTTGGTACACTTAAACTCTTAAGCATGCCAGACTTTAATTTGAATGTAATGCCTTCTCAAAAAGGAAGGATTGCCGTTGTGACAGGCGCCAATACTGGTCTCGGTTTTGAAACCGCTTTGGCTATAGCATACACCTCTGGCCTCAACGGGCGCACCACCATCGTATGTAACGGTGGCATTTACCGTAGCACTATTGTAGGTTATATCTGTTACATCATCTGTTCTTACAGTTGGCAGCTCTACCTGCGTAGCGCAAGAAGATAGGAGCACAGCTATTGCAAATAGTATGGTGGTATTTTTCATTTGCAAGTAGACAACTCCTATTATTAAAGCGAGATGGGATTATTGCTTGATTACCTTTCTTGCACCTATCATGATTTCACCTGATTAACGCGACAGAACCTCATTTTCAATCTTTAATGCAGCGGATAGACGCGCCTATCTTATTTGAGACATTCCAGTTTAGCCATATTTCACCATTATTCGAAAATAGACCTCGTGAGCCAACGTGATTAATAAATCCCGGGTCGATTGGACCATTCGGGGTTGATGATGTCCACCATCCCCCCGACCCTGTTAAACCCACAAAACCATTGGGTTGGTAAAATCTTCCTCCACCAGGAAGGGCAGAAAATCCGCTCTCGTTAGTGGCACCTGAATTGGGACTATACCAGTGTTGGCTTCCTGTGCTTTTTAGCTTTCCTCCTGCTACAAATGATCGCGGGCCTATACTGGGATCCGCACTATCCTTAGCCATAGGATCCAGATATTTCTCGAGCACACACCATTCGGCATGCGTAGGCACGTGCCAACCCGCTGGACAAACACCGCGGGAATCGGCTACAGCAGCTGCATTGTAAATCTTACCATAAGGGTTTTCGTACTGGCTATCATTATCGTAATGACACCAAGCACCAGTTGCAGTTGCCAAGCCATCCCACTGTTCATCGTCAGTAATATTGGGAATCATATCTCCATTAGCATATTTACAGACACGCAGGTTCTCTGCCATCCACTCCTGTGTACCTATAACTATTGTAGCATAATCATTTCCCTCTAGATCAATAAGGGTTCCATACGTTAGATTGGGATTAAATATTTCATCACCTCCCAGTAATTGTAGCTGAATGTCATTGCCATATCCCGTACCCTCAGAGTGGGTCGCATAAGCTCTTGTGTAATAAACTTGGCCGGTATCCAGATTTTCAATTGCCGCACTGAAAGAACCTGTGCCTCTATCGTTGCTTGTGCAAGTTCCATTGTCTAAAGATGGTTGAGGGCTGGTGCTGTAGCACACGCCTCTTGCTTCTATGGGCGCTCCGCCATCGTCTGTTACAGTAGCATTTACCGTGGCGCTGTTGTAGGTTATAGCTGTTACTTCATCTGTAGTTACCGTTGGCATGTCTGCCTGCCCTGCGCAAGCAGATAAAAGCACGGCCATAGTAAGTAGTGTGGTAGTGTTTTTCATTATTCAGGTTAATCGCAGATACATTCACTACCGCTGTTAACAGTAGCAGCAAAACCATCCCAGCCATCTCCGAAGTCAATTCCTGATTGACTCAAATCATCGACAAGGTCTTCCCACAAATATTCGTTTCCTGAATTTGGGTCTGGTGATGATGTGGATTCACAGAAAACACCTAGCTGCTGGACAGCTGGAGAGGAAGCCTCACGGCAGTCGCAGCAGCCTTCCGGCTCTTTACTACAACCTACCGCTATCAATGCTAGAATCAACAGACCTAATTGCGGCAATGAACATATTCGATTTTTTGAATTAAAAAACTTCATAGTACTGTTTGTTTATGGATTTATCTTTTTGGATGTGAGCCGATACGTCTTAAAATCTCCAACCCAATCTTATACCTGCTTGGAAGTTATTGCCAAAGGAAATTGTGCTGGATGGTTCTGTTGTGGATGTAGTGGTCACCGTACCAAAAAAATCAGGTACCGTTATTTCCGTGGTTCCACGCATTTGGCTTGTTCCGCTTAGACCAAAACCAACCTCTGCTCCTGCGTAAAGTCTAGGTATGAAATACCAATCAACCCCCAATATGGCATTGATACCGTAGGTAATACTTGATGCGGTGCTTTGCTCTTGATAACCGATACCAATGAAGCTGGAATCGTCTGCTCGGGTACCTGTTCCTTTCGTTTGTCCATAACCAAAGATTAGGTCGAAACCTGCATAAGGTGATAGCTTTTCACTCTGCTTAAAATGAAACTCCATACCTATTGGGAAAAGCAATGTAAAGTTTGATGACTTGTAGGTCCCAAGCGACCCCGTTCCATCAGCATTTTCTCGGAAATTTATTGTCGAGTCTAAGTACATAAGACCCAGACCAGTTCTTATTGCAAGATTCGGTTTAGCAAAGAATCTGAATTTCAGATAAGGAGACACAACGGTCTGTCCATTGTTCAATCCAAAGCGCATTTGCACCTCTGCTGCTGTCTTATGGTTGTTTCTTGGAGCCAGAGCGGCTTCTGCTTGTTCTTCTGTTTGCGCTGTGGCAATGATTGTTGCAAAGAGCAATGCTGTTGTAAGAATGTGGTTTTTCATTTGTTTATCGTTTATACAGTACTTGATTTTGGTTCTGTCTCATTAACCCCTTCGGTTTCTCAAATATATATGAGTTCATGTGGTTGTTAAAGTCATGACTGATAGAGAAAATGGGTCGATCTCGAAGTTTTCATGTGACCCTATTTCCACTAAGTTTTTTTCATGTATAACGTTAACTACATTTAATCTTCATGGAAGAATATTGGAACAAAACGGAAAATTCCATCTTCTCAAATCACCGAATTCGTTTGGTGGCAAGAGTTAGATTTCGATGGAGTAAAAATCACATACACACCATCTCGTCACTTTACTGGTCGTGGACCTTTTGATAGACAACAAACCCTTTGGGGTGGCTGGGTTTTTAAATCTCCAGCGCACAACATATTTTGGTCTGGCGATGGTGGCTACGGAGAGCATTTCAAGGAAATTGGTAAACGTTTAGGGCCATTTGACCACGCGTTTATGGAAAACGGTCAGTACAATGAGCTGTGGAGACAAATTCATCTTCACCCAGAGGAAAACGTTCAGGCTGCCTTAGATGTAAATGTAAAAGTTGCTACACCTGTTCATTGGGGCGGGTTTGTGTTAGCTCTTCATCCTTGGAAAGAACCGATTGAGAGGTTTACAACTGAGGCAAAAAATAAAAACCTAGCAGTTTCTACTCCTCGTATTGGGGAAATACAAGAACTGGGAAAAGAAGTTGATTCTGACTGGTGGTCAGGTTTAGCTTAGTTCTGCTCCAAAATCTTAA
>DMRV01000301.1 GCA_003456455.1 Flavobacteriales bacterium | reverse complement strand
CAGGGAATGTGGCTAGTTTTTATCGCCATGGCGGTTTTATCCTTGTTTATTTCGGTAGGTTTTCTTTATCGTTTTTCATCGATTATCTTTTTTATACTCTTCACTTATGTAGAGTTAATTGATGTGACCAACTACCTGAATCATTACTACTTCATTAGCCTTTTTGCGTTTATAATGATTTGGCTACCAGTTAATAAAAGACTTTCTGTTGATGTTTTAATATGGCCATCAATCAAACGGAATACAATTCCTTTTTGGATGGTTGGCGCCTTGCGATTACAACTTGGAGTTGTTTACTTTTTTGCTGGTGTTGCCAAGTTGAATTCAGATTGGTTGTTCAGAGCAGAACCATTACGAACGTGGTTATTGTCGTTCACCCATATTCCTGTCGTTGGAAAAATCTTCACCTATAAACTCACAGCATTTGTTTTTAGTTGGGCTGGAGCCATTTATGATTTGGCGATGCCGTTATTGCTTTCATACAAAAGAACATTGCCTTTTGCCTACATGGCAGTTGTCGGTTTTCATCTAGTCACGTGGCTCATGTTTCCCATTGGTATGTTTCCTTGGGTAATGATTGTTTTAACTTGGGTTTTCTTTCCTAGTTCGTTTCATGAAAGATTGGTGTCAGCAATGGAGTCTTTATTACCAACTAGAACACACCAGCAGGAAACAAGAGCTTGGAAGCCGAAAACAGGAAAACCACTGGCGCTGTTCTTTGTGGCGTTTTTTTTATTCCAGCTCATCTTTCCGTTTCGTTATTTGGCCTACCCCGGAAATGTGCTGTGGACAGAACAAGGCTTTCGGTTTTCTTGGCGCGTGATGCTGATTGAAAAAGCAGGAAGTGCGCAGTTTTATGTTGAGGATGCTGAAACGGGTAGAACATGGGATATTCATAACCCACATTATCTAACTCCGGTGCAGGAAAAAGAAATGAGTACGCAGCCAGATTTAATTCTTCAGTACGCCCACATTTTGGATAAAGAGTTTAAGTCAATTGGAGTGAGCGACCCTCTGGTTAGAGCTGATATTTTTGTGGCACTGAATGGAAGAAGGAATAAACGCTTTATTGACCCCGCGGTCGACCTGTCTGAAATAGAAGATGGGTGGCAACACAAACAATGGATATTGGGTTATGAAGCAAATTAGATTCCTATTTGTCTTAGGAGTTTTGCTCTCAGTAGTAGCATCTTCCGTTGCTCAAGTAGTCATTAAGGGAAATGTAACGAATGATGATGGCGAGCCGATGTTTGGCGTCATCGTTCATGTTGATGGCATCAACGATAATTATAGCACGAATGAAAAAGGGAACTACAAAATTGTAGGCCTTGGAGCTGGTGTGAAAAAGCTGACTTTTTTCCAAACGGGATTTAAAAAGGTAGAGCGAACGTTCGATCCGAAAAATGGTACGCATAGATTGGATGTTCAACTTTCGCCACTATCTAAAGAACTCGAATCAGTCACGATTTCGGGAAATAAGCAAGACGATAATGTGATGACCACACTGCGCGCTGTAGAAGGAACGGCCATTTATGCGGGAAAGAAAACGGAGGTAATACAGCTTAGTAACATCAACGCAAACTTGGCGGTAAATAGAGCGCGGCAAATCTTTGCTCAAGTAGCTGGTCTAAATATTTGGGAATCGGATTGCGCTGGAATTCAAATTGGAGTAGGAGGGAGAGGGTTGAGCCCAAGCCGAACAGAAAACTTCAACACACGACAAAATGGCTACGATATCGCTGCGGATGCACTTGGCTATCCAGAAAGTTATTATTCCCCGCCAATGCAATCGGTAGAAAAGGTCGAAGTCGTCCGTGGTGCGGCATCACTCCAATACGGACCTCAGTTTGGGGGAATGCTCAATTTTGTAATGAAAGAAGGCCCGAAGGACAAAAAGTTCGAGGCAGAAAGTGTTCAGTCAATCGGTTCTTATGGATTGTTTAGTTCTTACAATGCACTGGGCGGAACCGTTGGTAGATTCAACTACTATACGTTTCTCCAATACAAATTTGGGAAATGCTGGCGATGTAATTCAGATTTTGACAATTACACTGCGTATGCTGGATTGCGCTACACATCCAAAAAGGGAACATCCATTAAAATGGAATACACACGTATGTGGTATCTGGCGCAACAGGCTGGAGGTTTAACCGATTTACAGTTTAATCAGGATGCCCAAGCCGCTTACCGCGATAGAAATTGGTTTAGAGTAAAATGGAATGTGATGTCGCTATCGATAAAACATGAGTTTTCATCGGCATCCAAATTAGATATTCGATTATTCGGTCTTATTGGCTCTCGGGAGGCGTTGGGTTTTCAAGGCCCACCCAACCAAAGCGACCCAGTAAGCAATCCATCTCCCTCCGACCTCGGAAAGTATCGGAACTTGATTAAGGGCAATTTCAATAATATTGGTGGCGAATTTCGATTCCTGCAGCGTTATCACATTAAGAACCAGCCACAGGTTTTTCTCACGGGAGTTAGACTTTACCGAGGTTTTACAAGAGGTAGACAAGGAGCAGCTGATTCTACTTTTGGTCATGTATTTCAGTATGAAGATGTGGTTGCAGACGAGTCTTCATCTAGCCATCCGAGCGGAAATGTTGCGTGGTTTGCGGAGAATATATTCAACGTACATAAGAAGCTGCGCATTACTCCTGGAGTACGTATTGAGTACATCGATACAAAGACAGAGGGCTCCGCGAGAACAGTTTTTAGAGACCAAGCGGATAATGTTCTTCTAGATAGTTTACGAACTGGCGAATCGCGAAGTATACGGTGGTTTCCATTGCTCGGCTTGGGAGTGAGTTATAAGCCACTTAAAGGATTAGAGTTGTATGCCAACTTCTCTCAGAATTATAAACCAATCAATTTCAATGATTTATGGGTAAGTACAACAAGTGCACGTATTGATCCGAACATGAAAGATGAAACGGGATACAATGCCGACCTTGGTTTAAGGGGCAGAATCAAAAATGCTTTTCAGTTTGATGTTACCGCGTTTTTGATGATGTACAACAATCGTATTGGTTACGTGCAGCAAGTAGATCCAGAGTTATTTAGCGTGTATAGATTAAGAACAAATATTGCTAATGCGAGGACTGTGGGAGTAGAAACCTATATGCGATGGAATGCTGTTGAAACCTTCACCCCAGAATCTGATTGGAAAGTTGGAGTTTTTACCAATATTACCTGGTTAGATGCCCGTTATGTCTCCTCTAATGAAACTGCTTTTAACAACAAGAGAGTAGAGCTTACCCCAGCGGTACTTTTAAGAACAGGGTTAGATTTTTCTTGGAAAGAGATTAAGATTTCGTACCTGTTTTCTTGCACAAACGAGCAGTTTACGGATGCAACCAATTCTGTGCAAACAGCTAACGCAGTCAACGGTTTAATCCCTTCTTACTACGTGATGGACCTGAATTTGGCCTACAAGTATTGGAAGTTTACGTTCAATGCAGGAGTGGAGAATATTACGGACAACCGCTATTTCACAAGAAGAGCAACGGGCTACCCCGGGCCCGGTATCATACCATCTTCCGGAAGAACGTTTTTTGTGACGATTGGGATAAAGCTGTAATTCTCCCTCAATTTCTGTAACCATTTACATCTACTTACAGTAAGAAGGCATCAAAGAGAATGGAGAAACGAAACGAAAATCACATCTCATTTGTCGATAACATCAATATTGACAAGGCATTGGAGAGATTTGTTTGCGTTGCCCTTTCGTTCTAAAATTTGTTACTTGCGAACTACAATAACCAGAAACAGGTCATGATAAAAAGTAGAAGTTTAAATAGATGGTTCGGCTACAGCGGAGGCTTTGCTTTGGCTGCCGTTTTAATGGTTGGTTGCGTCTCTGATGTGAAAAAAGCCGAGGATAATGGAGAGGCAAAAACTGCAAAAGTTGACAGTTCTGGTGCTCAGCTATTGACAATTGGAGGAAGCATGTTTAGTATTCCATCTCCGATTCAAACAGCTATGCTGATAGAGAAATCAGGGGCAGATTACAGTAAAGGGTTCTTAAATGACGCCAAAAAAGTTTCTACGTATGCCACCAATTACCAAAAAGCACTCAACTTGGGTGTTTATGGTGCAGATGTAGGGTATGTGACCATTTATGATCAGAGCCAAGATGCATTGAAGTATTTGGGTGTTATCAATAAGCTTACCGATGAGCTCGGCATTACTGGTGCATTTGATGAAAGTACCATCAAACGATTTGAAACCAACTTCGGGAAGCGTGATTCTATGTTGAACCTTGTAGCTGTTGCTTACAGAAATTCTGATGCATTTTTAAAAGACAATGATAGAATGAATGTTGGAGCGCTGATTCTTGCTGGAGGTTGGATTGAGACACTGTATTTCTCAACACAAATAGCGGTGAAAGATGGAAATCAGGATGTAATCAACAGAATTGGAGAACAGAAATACACGCTGAACAACATCGTTAAAATGTTAACTCCATATTACAATCAACCAGAGTATGATGTGTTGGTTGATGATTTGATTGAGCTAGCGTATGATTTTGATGCTATCGATATTCAGTACACGTACGAGAAGCCAGAAGTTGATATTGCAAACAAAACCACCAAAATCAACAGTAAGACAGAAGTGGTAATTACGCCAGAACATCTTCAGGCAATTGCTGATAAAGTTGGAAATATTAGAAACAAAATAGTAGGCCAATAATGAGAACGAAGACACTAAGAATACTTTCGGCAGCCCTTATTATGGGTTTGGCCTATGTTGGAAACGCTTCTGCACAGTGCGATTCTATTGCGAAAATATGTTCCGAAAATGTGACTGCTGATTATATCTCAGATGGCCAATCTTATCGGGCATTGCTTATTGGAGACCAAGTTGCAGAGTTCCAAGCTACTTTCTACGGAGGAAGTACGTACAGAATTGCTGGTTGCAGTGGTTTTACGGATGGGAATCTCATTTTCGAGATATACGATGAAGACCACAACCAACTTTTTGCAAGTAGCGAATACAAGAACACTCCATTTTGGGATTTTGAATTTGGTTCAACGGTGAACTGTACGATTGAAGCAAAATTGAACGCTGTAAACGTTAAATCTGGCTGTGCTACAATGGTCATCGGGTTTAAGCAGTAAATTAAGTAGACATAATTACGCGATTTGCGTAACCAAAGGCATTCTTACCCCGTTGTAAGGATGCCTTTCTTTTTGGTGTGAATAGGATATGGTGTCAGAACATGGTTCTGAGTTAATCAACTTCCACCAATTTTAGTCTATGAGTGAAAGAATACTAAGAGCCTTAATGCAACTTTTTGCCCTAGTGGCGAAAGATGAAACGGGTACCGAAAGCGGCAGAAAAGTCGTCAAGGCTTTTCTTGATTTACAATTGAATAAGGAGCTCGTTAATCAGTATTTGGAAGTATTTGATGCGTTCTTTTTAGAATATCACGGAGGTCCAAACGAGCAAGACGATAAAAAGAAGAAGCGAATTTCTAGAAGTTCGGTTAAGATTCTAAAAATCTGCATGGCTATAAATGCAGAGCTAACGCAGAAGCAGAAGGTCATTGTTCTTTTCAGATTACTTGAGTTCGTAAACTCCGATGGCTCCATTGATGGGCAAGAACTAGATTTTGTAAATACTGTATCGGATACGTTTAATATAGAAGACAAGGAGTTTTTACGCTGTCTTCACTACGCAAAAGCTGCTCGGAACGATGAGCAGGACTCTGAGAATATACTTATCGTAAACAATCAGAAAAAAACTGAGGAAAGTCGAGCGCACCATATCTATTCAGAAGCGTTTCAGGGCGAAATTCGTGTGCTGAGTATTCAAAGTGTGAACCTGTATGTTTTTCGCTATTTCGGCTCTGAAACACTGTTTATCAACGGTCAGCCAGTTAGAACAGGTCGCGTAAATCTTCTATCGCAAGGTTCGTCTATCAGAACTTCAGGTATTTCACCTATTTACTATAGTGATATTGTTGGGCGTTTCATGCGCGCCACGGTTGACCACGATTTAGTTTTTGAGGCAGACAACATTGAGTTTGTATTCCCGGGAGGTAAAAAAGGACTTCACACGCTTAATCATAGAGAGAATTCCGGACAGCTTTTAGGTATTATGGGAGCAAGCGGTGCTGGAAAGTCCACGTTGCTCAATATTCTGAATGGAACGGCCAAACCTAGTTCTGGCTCGGTAAATATTAATGGAATCAATATTTACACCGAACCCGATAAGGTAAAAGGGCTCATAGGATATATTTCACAAGACGACCTCTTGATTGAGGATTTGACTGTTTTCGAGAATTTGTTCTATAATGCAAAACTTTGCTTTGACGGAATAAGCAAGTATAAGATCACCAAAATGGTGATGGCTACGTTAAAAAATCTTGGTCTTCATGAGATTAAGGATTTAAAAGTTGGTAGTCCGCTCAATAAGAAGATAAGTGGAGGGCAACGAAAGCGTTTGAATATTGCCCTAGAGCTAATTCGGGAACCGTCAATTCTATTTGTTGATGAACCGACTTCTGGGCTTTCATCACGCGATAGCGAGAATATTATGGACCTATTAAAGGAACTTGCCCTCAAAGGCAAGTTGGTTTACGTGGTTATTCACCAACCTTCGTCAGACATCTACAAGATGTTTGACAAGCTAATGATTTTAGATACGGGCGGCTATCCGGTTTATTACGGAAACCCGATTGATGCAATCAGCTATTTCAAGGCTCAGATTAATGATGTGACTAGCGAGGATGTTGAGTGCTACAATTGTGGTAACGTCAACCCAGAGCAGGTTTTCAATATCATAGAAGGGAAGGTTTTGGACGAATACGGCCAGCTAACTCAAGCGAGAAGGGTAAAGCCTGTTGATTGGAATGAGAAATTTGTAACGTCTGGGAAGTTAGAAGCCGAATTAGCCGAGACAAACGGTGCTGGAGGTAAATTGCCAAAGGCGGCTACCATTCCATCCAAACTGGCGCAGTTCCTGGTGTTTCTAACACGGGACGTTCGCTCTAAGCTGGCAGATTCGCAGTACATGCTTATTAACTTCTTAGAAACGCCTGTGTTGGCCGTTATGCTGGCTTCCTTGGTTCGGTATTACGCCAATGATGAAGTTGGATACCTATTTCGTGAGAACGATAACATACCTGCATACATGTTTATGTGCGTGGTGGTGGCACTGTTTTTTGGGTTAACTGTTAGTGCAGAGGAGATTATTAAGGATAGAAAGATTCTGAAACGTGAGAAATTCTTGAATCTGAGTCGTTCAAGTTATCTGGTTTCCAAAATCATGATAATGTTCTTTATTTCCTTCGTGCAAACGTTGTCGTTTGTGTTAATCGGAAATGCCATTCTTGAAATTCAAGGAATGAACATATCTTATTTCTTAGTTTTATTCTCTACCGCTTGTTTCGCCAATATGCTTGGGCTGAATATCTCAGCTAGTTTTCGAAACGCTGTTACTATTTACATTCTTATTCCTTTTCTCATTATTCCGCAATTACTGCTAAGCGGTGTTATTGTTGAGTTTGACAAACTCAACCCTGGGTTTTCTTCGGATGAATATGTTCCGATAACTGGAGAGATTATGGCTTCTAAGTGGGCGTATGAAGCCTTGGCGGTTCATCAGTTTAAAGACAATCCTTACCACACCGATTTCTTTGAGTATGATAAGGCAATAAGCGAAGCTACATTCCGTAAAGACTATTGGATTCCAGAGCTCAAGAAGAAAGTAATTGCCCTAGGAAACGAGTCTATGGAAGGCAAGAAAAGAACGCAGACGATTAACTTGATAAGACGAGAAATTGGTAAGGAAAATGAGTTCAATACAGAAATGATTTTTTCTGGTGTTGAGAAACTTAACACATCAGAAGTTACTCCAGAATTATTGAGTGATTTGAGAACGTATTTAGATAAATTAACTCGCCACTACGTTAAAAAGCGCAATTCGATTGATTCACAAAAAGATAGAGTAATTGCTTCTAAAGTGAAGACTCCTGAAGAACGCGATGCGTTTAACCTATTGCGTGATGATAATTACAATGAAAGCCTTGGAGACCTCGTTTTAAACAGCGCAGATTTCTACCGAATTATTGAACGAGACGGTAAGCTTATTCAACGTTTACACCCTATCTATCAAGACCCAATGGGAAGTAACTTACTCAGGTCTCACTTCTTCGCACCGCGTAAGGTGTTATTCGGACAATACATCGATACGTACTGGGCAAACCTGCTTGTTATCTGGCTCATGTCCATTTTCCTTATGCTAACTCTGTATTTCGATGCTTTAAGTCGCTTACTTGGCTTCTTTGGGAGCCTTGGTGAAAGAGTGGCTTCTGTACGCGGGAAAGAGAAAGATTAGTACGATTGACCTAAGTAATCTTATTGTTTCTCGTAATTATGTTTCTAAATCTTTGATTTCAGAACGAATTTCTTCCAAATAGGATGCAAGCATACTAATTTAGGGCATCGCTTATTCAGCGATAATCCTAATTGTTAGATAAATGAAATTCAGTTTTTGGAGTCTCTTTTCGGGACTTGTCGTGCTTTGCCATTTTGGCTCAAATGCACAGATTAACGTTTCTAATGTTGAAATAGTCCGCGATAGCTGGGGCGTTCCGCACATTTTTGGAAAGACAGACGCTGATGTTGCCTACGGACTGGCATGGGCAACATGCGAAGATGATTTTAAAACTGTTCAACATCTTCTGTTAGCCGCCAACGGCAGATTGGGCGAGGTTACTGGTAAGAACGGTGCCTTGCTTGATTTTATGGGCAAAATTACCCGTGTATCGGATGAAGTTGAAGCGCGGTATGATGATTCGTTCTCACCTCAGTACAAAGACTATTTAGATGCATATGCTGAGGGGTTAAACCGTTTTGCAGAGACACATCCTAAGGAGGTATTGCGCAAGGGATTGTTTCCTGTAACACCTCAAGATGTGGTTAAGTGCAACACATTAACACTCATCTTTCTGACTAACGTTTATGTAGAAATACAGCAAATTTTCACACGCTCCATCGTACTCTACGAACGCAATCTCAAATATGAAGGAAACTTGCCAGATGGTTCAAATGCTTTTGCCTTTAACAAGAATAAAACAGCCAACGGACACACGTATTTAGCAATCAATTCGCATCAACCGTTAGAAGGACTTTTCTCTTGGTACGAGGCGCATTTGGTAAGCGAAGAAGGTTTGAACATCCTAGGCGGTACGTTTCCTGGTGGAGCTAATATTTTCCATGGCGTAAACGAACATCTTGGTTGGGCTGCCACGCTAAATCATCCCGATTTATGCGATGTGTACAAACTGGAAATGCATCCGAAGAAAAAACTGCTTTACAAGTTTGATGATGGATATGAAGAGTTGGTGCCATTTAAGGCGAAAGTGAAGGTGAAATTGGGCGCAATTCGTTTGCCCATTACCAGAAAGTTCTATATCAGTAAGCACGGAACGGTTATAAAGAACAAGGATGGCTACTACGCGCTCCGTTTTCCTGCAAATATGGACTTGGCGGGAACTGAGCAGCTCTACCACATGAATAAGGCGACAAGTTTTACTGAGTATAATAAGGCACTGGAGATGGGGCATTTTCCTGGTACAAATAATGTTTATGCAGATGGCGAAGGCAATATTCAGTTTGCAAGTTTAGGGTTGTTTGCATTCCGAGATTCTAGCTACGATTGGCTTTCTGTACTACCGGGGAATACATCAAAAACGCTGTGGGAAGAAAAATTCCATCCAGTATCAGATTTGCCTCGGTATGTCAATCCCCGTTCAGGTTATTTATTTAATACTAACGGTTCACCATTTGTGGCTACTGCTGATGAGGATAACCTGCAATCGACAGATTTCAATCCAACTTTCGGTTATCAGGACGAAGCCAAGATTAACAACAGAACCATTCGTGCTAAACGTCTTATTTCTAGCTACGATAAGATTGCATGGGAAGATTTTAAGACCATAAAGTACGATCAGAAGTTCAACAGCAAGATGGAATCATACAACATTAACAACATGGATGTGATTGCAAATCTTAGTACCATTAAATATCCAGATTTAAAAGAGGCTATTGAGGTAATTCGTTCTTGGAACCATAGTGCCGATGTAAAGAATACCGAAGCTCCATTACTCATATTTACGTTCAATAATTTGGTAGATATAATCATGTCTACCGGGATGCAGTACGCGTCAAATTCACTATCTGAGGAACAATACGTAGAAGCACTAAGAAAGGCGCAAAAGCATATGAAAAAGCATTTTGATACGTTACGCTTGCCTTTCGGTGACGTTCAGAAACATGTACGTGGCGATAAGGAAATTGGAGTAGGGGGGGCACCAGATGTGTTGGCTGCCATGATGAGCAAGCCTTACGAAAACGGAAAACTAAAAACCTTTGTTGGCGATTCGTATATCATTCTTGTTGATTTTGACAACGAAGGAAAACCAACGATTAGAACGGTGAATGCTTTCGGTGCTTCAACCCGTGAGGATAGTCCGCATTACAATGACCAAATGGAGCTTTGGGTGGAGCAGAAAACCAAGCTAATGACGTTGGATAAAACGGAAATCTACGAGAACGCTGAAAAAATTTATCAGCCTGAATAATTTGCGATTAGTTAGCTACAGATTCTAGCACATCCTTATACAGCTGTTCGTAAACAGGAATAATAGATTCTTTACTGAACTGCTTCGCTTTCTGGTAAGCTGCTTCTCGAAACTTGGCATGAAGCTCATCATCTCTTAACAGTTTTAAAGCGTTTGAAGCCATATCGTCCGTATCTCCAACGTTACTCAGAAAACCGGTCACACCATTTTCATTAATCTCAGGAATTCCGCCAGTATTTGAAGAAATAACTGGAACACGTGATGCCATTGCTTCCAAAGCGGCCAATCCAAAACTTTCCGTTTCCGAAGGAAGCAGAAACAAATCGGCTACGGAATAAACTTCCTCAACATTCTTGAGTTTGCCTAGAAAATGAACATCATCGCATGTGCCAAGTTTCCGACACAAGGCTTCAATTTTTGGACGTTCTGGTCCATCCCCAACCAATAGGAGTTTACTCGGAATCTTTTTACGCAATTTGGAGAAAACTTCCACCACGTCTTCAACTCTTTTTACCGGACGGAAGTTGGATGTATGCAAAATCAAGCGCTCACCTTTAGGAGCAAAAGCCTTCAGGACACCTTCAGTAGAACATCCTTCGTAACGCTGCATGTCAATAAAATTGGGAATGACATGAATCTCACGCTTGACTTTAAAATGGGCATAAGTGTCTGCTTTTAAACTATCTGAAACTGCAGTAACAGCATCTGAC
>DMRV01000423.1:2728-6848 GCA_003456455.1 Flavobacteriales bacterium | reverse complement strand
AACCGCTGAAAGTTCAAACCTTTTCAAGTAAGATACTCAGTTCTTGACCGAGCAACATGTGATGAACCAAAATTCGGTTCGGATTATCAAACGAAATATGGTTCGTATGAACTGTTCCAACTTCAAAAGCTTTCAGAGCCATAAACAACCCAAAACCAGGGGAAGCGAAATGCTCTCCTGAAAATTGTGTGTAGTTGAATCCGTCATCTGTGTTTGACAAAACCAAATCTACTTGATCAGAAATCTTATCGGTTAAACTCAGGCTAACCATTTTGGCAAGCGATGAATCTAACTTTTCGTTAGAAGCCAAAAAGAATGCTCCGCCCTCTCCTACTTCAGGCAAAGGATAATTAATCGTTTCGGAAAGTTTAGCAAGTAGCTCAACCAACTCATCCGTTTTCTCATCGACCGCTCCAACCAGAACTGTTTTGGCATCGCCCTCGCCAATGAGTAATTCAGCATCGGAGAGAGTATATCCCAAAGACAACGCACCTTGAACATGTGTCATATTATAGCCATGGTTGCCAAGTAACAGTGCCAACTGACCAGCTATAGAATTGTGGGTAGACTGAATAAAAGCGGTTGGTGATAGTCCAGATTCCTGATCAGCGTAAACCGCTTTGAGAAACTTAAGCGTATCACGAACGCAACCTAAACCAGTTCCAACGGTGATTGCATCGCAGTTTTCCAAACCAGATTTCTGCAAGGAAGATTTACCTCCAGCAACGCCCATTTTCAAAACCGTGCTCATTCTTCTCAATGAAGAGGGGCTAACGTATTCTTTGTAATTCGGCTGAATTAGTTGGGACTCTGCCGTGACTAATTCAAGCGAATTCCACGGGTTTTCATTCCCGAATGTGTCTTGAAACGATATGCAAGTTGGAGCTCCTAAATACATTACGCTTTCGAAAAGATAACGGTTGAATTATTTCCTCCAAACCCAAACGAATTAGAGAGAACATGGTTGATTTCAGCATTCTCAACTTCTAATTGTGGCCTCCAATCATTTCCTTCAATTGGATCTTGGTAATTGAGGTTTGGGAACAGTTTATTCTCCTTCAAAGCAAGAACGGAGTAAACTGCTTCAATAGCTCCAGCAGCTGCAAGTGTATGCCCCGTAAACGCTTTAGTCGAACTTATTGGCGGTTTTTCTGCGCCAAAAACACGATGAATTGCGATGCTCTCGGATTGATCGTTATTCTGAGTTCCTGTACCGTGAGCATTGATGTAGCTAATGTCTGAAGACTGTAATCCAGCTTTTTCCAAAGCTTGAGTCATCGCCATAAACGCGCCATTTCCATCCGGAGAAGAAGCCGTTTGATGAAATGCATCATTTGTATTTGCCCAACCTGTAACCAGTCCGTGGATTTCAGCTCCTCGCGCTTCTGCATCTTCTCTACTTTCTAAAACCAAGTAAGCCGCAGCTTCACCCAAGTTCAAACCTGCTCGGTTAGCCGAAAATGGTTTACACCATTCTGTGTCCAAAATCATGAGCGAATTGAAACCATTAGTGGTAAAACGACACAACCCGTCTGTTCCCCCAACAACAACTCGCTTTAATTTTCCTTGTCTGAGTAAACGAGCACCCATTGCAATTGCGTTTGCCGCAGATGAACAGGCAGTACTAATTGTTGCTGTGTAAGCCGTAATTCCAAAATGCTCAGCAACTTGTTTCGTGCAAGTTCCGCAGTCATGCGTACCGAGCACAAAGACATTTGTAAAATCTTGCTCAGTATAATAAGGCTCGAAGAAACCTTCGCTCCTGTCCATTCCGCCAACACTTGTAGACGAAACAAGACCAACATTCGTGTCAACGGTAATTCCTGATTGTTCAATGGCTTCTTTCATCGCCCAAGCGCTCAAAAGCGTTGTTCTTGATACTGCATCAGACTTCCAACCCAAACCACTTTTCATTTCATCATCTGAAAGCTTTACCTCTCCAAACAAATGTGTTTCTGTGTGCTTAGAACTCAACAATTTGGCTTTACCTATGCCTGTTTTCTTAGCGAGAAGCGAACGAAGGTTCTCATCGACACTATTGCCGATGGCCGAAATTGCTCCGATGCCTGTTATTGCGATTTCCAATGAAACGTAATCCTGAGTTGAAAGAACTACAAACCTAACACGCATAAAACATCCAAGCAATAATTATCTAATCTCTTCAATAATTCAACTCACTATATTTGACATTTAATTAAGAAAAATGAGATTTAAAACCTTTCCTGCTCTTTTAGCCGCCATACTTGTGAGTTCATGGGCTTGTACGCCAAACCGAGGTTGTATTGAAGAAACTGCGGACAATTATGACCAAGCAGCTGAGGAGGACGATGGTACATGTATTCCGAGTAGAGACAAAATGATTGGCAACTACACCTATACACGTATTTGGACAGATGTCATCTTGGAAGTAGATTCTACGGATTTTGGAAGCATTGCCATAACCGAAAAAAACACAGCCGCCAATGCGTTCAATATGAATGTAAATGCAGGAGGTTTAATTCTTTTTGGTTCAACTAGGGCCTACGCAATAGCCATACAGCAGTTTAGTCAAGAAGAATTTTTCTTTGGGCAATCATTCAATCGAAGCTATTCTGGAAGCGGTACTTGGTTAGAAGCAGATTCTGTTGATTTTACGCTGAACATTGTCACGCAAGTTCCAATGTGGGATGGAGCAACCCCACCAAATATTGTTACCGTGCCGCAGACATACAATTATTACTGCACCAAAGTTCCGTAACCAATTATTACGTTTTGCGTATTCTGCCGAGACCAAAACCTGTTTTTTTGACTTTACGACATTCTTTTGCGTTTTTTTTATTTGCGTTTTTAGCTTACGGCTGCAAAAAAAATAGTGGGTGCACCGAATTTGGCACTGACAATTATGACCCAGAAGCGGTTGTAGATGACGGTTCGTGCATCGAAACACGTGATAAGTTTATTGGAGATTTCCGTGTAAACTCAGACTGTTTTGCTGCTGATTACACCCGAACCATTTCAGTCACATCTGAAAGATACTCCGTTACAATAAGCAACTTAGCAGATACGTTAGGAACAGTAAATGCAGGTGTTTTTGGAACAGACATTACCATTGAACGACAGTCGTTGGGTGCAGGAATTACTATTGAAGGAGCTGGGATTTATGTTGAAGAAAATCAAGTATCACTTAGTTATCGAATACGCGACTCACGAAGCGGAAGCGAAGTGATTCACGACTGTTTTGAAGTTTGCACAAAGCAATAGCGAAAAGACAATTAAAACAGGCGTAATGTTAAAATCACTTTTTGTTACCTTCACGGCTTACAGAATGAAAGGAACCCCTACTTCTTCAATGAACAAGTCTTTTTACCGACTCCTATTATGCGTCATGATTTCAGGGGTAACTGTTGGATGCCAGAAAGAACGCGGTTGTACGGATGCATATGCCGACAACTACGATCCTGAAGCAAAACAGGATGATGACACCTGCATTCACAAACGGTTGAAATTCATTGGTGACTTTGATTGCAACGGTACGTTGGAGATTGGACAGGACACATTAGTTCCTCAAGAAGAATTTTTGGTCAATATTACAGACTCCACAGCCCAAGGCGAGGAAGGATTGATTATCACCATTCAGGATTTTGATAGAACAGAATACCCGCTGAAAGCAATTGTGACGAGCACTTACAATTTTACAATTCCAAATCAGGATGTAACTGGTTTCTTTTACTCAGGAGCTGGGGAGATTAGTGGAAGAATATTGACAATAAACATGATGCGAATTGAAGAAGTTGAATTACCGGACGCATCACTTATTAATGACACCGTTCTACTTCATTTGTATGGTTTAAAGGTATTGGAAGACTAACTCGGAAACTGTGAAAGCAACTTTGAGACATATTTCTTTTGTTCTAATCCTATTCGGTGGAATAGTGATTTCATCGAGCATGACTGGTTGTAAAGAGGAAGTTGGTTGTACTACCAGAACTTCCGACAACTACAATCCAGATGCCGTTCGAGATGACGGTTCGTGCATTAATTCGCGAGATAAATTTCTTGGGATTTATTCTATCCTGCATATTAATTGGCCCGATAGTTTTCCGGACCAGTTAAACCAGCAAACACGATTTATGACCATTGC
>DMRV01000423.1:0-2723 GCA_003456455.1 Flavobacteriales bacterium | reverse complement strand
CAGGAAGACGATGTGAAAATTCTCAATTTCGGTTCAGACAGTCTTACTGTTAGAGCATTGATAAGCAGGCAAACACTTAGAATTCCTCGTCAAGATTTAAGTGTGAGAGGAATTCCGATGACTTTCCGAGGAGAAGGTCATATTGACGATGATGGATACTTAACAATCCTCTACTCTACTTGGTTGACTTCAAATGGGCAACTAGTAATTGAGGATGCTGTGATTTTTGGCAATCGCTTCGACTAAATCAAACTTCTTAATTGTGATTTTCCGTTCATGAACGTTCTCTTTTGGAAACGATTCATTGGAGCATGGCTCATTGCCTTTTTGTCTCTTACGCTATCACGAATTGTTTTCTACTCCAACCTACTTAGCTATTTCGAATCTCCGTTTTCGGAAGTACTTAATGCGCTTTGGTTCGGTCTTCAGTTCGATGCCGTTTCTATAGCGTACCTGCTTGGTTTGTTCTTTGTAGCCTTACCTTTTATTAAGAAGGGATGGTCTCAGCATGTAGCTTCCGCATTTTATATTCTGATGCTCGGTGCAATGAACTTGCTGAATTGTATCGATGCCGAATTCTTCAAATTTACCGCAAGACGTTCTACTGATGACATTTTTGAATACGCATTTCTGAGTGACGATATATTCAACATTGGGCCAAATCTGCTAACTCATTTTTGGTATCTGATTGTGATTTTCGTTTTGATAATGCTACTGGTTCTGTGGCTATTTCTACAGCTATTTAAGACCGAACCGGCTCCTGCTAAGTTTTGGGTGAAGAGTTTAGCCTTAATCCCAACTGCATTGATTATTGTGCTGGCTGCACGTGGCGGCCTCCGTCCTATTCCACTTACAATTATTGATGCAGGAATGACAGAGGCACCGCATTTAAATGCGGTGGTTCTTAGTACACCTTTTACCATTCTTAAAACCTGGGGTAAGCCGGAGTTGGACCGCTACGAATTTCCTGCGGATGAAATGGTCAACCTGAATCCCATTATCCAACCTGACAGCACAGAGTTTACTGGTAAATTGAAGGGCAAAAACGTTGTCATCATCATCATGGAAAGCTTTGGAACCGAATACATAAAGGCTCTCAACGGTCTAGATGTTGGTTACACTCCTTTTGTTGATTCACTCTGTTTAATGGGATTGGTATTCGAAAATGGATACGCCAACGGCCACCGTTCTATTGAAGGAATCCCAGCAATTGTATCCTCTACTCCAACGTTAATGTATGAGCCATATACAACTTCGCGATATGCTGGAAACAACATAAATAGTCTGGCAAATTTGCTAGGAAAAAAGGGTTATTACAGCACCTTTATGCATGCTGGAAATAAGAACTCAATGAACTTTGAGTCGTTTGCAGGACAAGCTGGGTACAATGTCTTTTATGATAGAAATGATTATCCCTTTCCAGATGAGCATTACGATGGTTTTTGGGGTATTTCAGACCATTATTTTATGAATCATTGCGTAGAGAAATTCACTGAATTCAAAAAACCCTTTTTCAGCACCATTTTCACGCTTTCAAGCCATCACCCCTATTCTCTTCCTAGGGAACATCAAAACAAATATCCCAAGGGTACACTTCCTATTCATGAAAGTCTTGGTTATGCTGATGAAGCACTCCGCCAGTTTTTTGAGAGTGCATCTAAGACAGAATGGTTTGAGAACACACTCTTCGTAATTACAGCCGATCACACTTCCTTATCAGAACATCCTCAGTTTCAGACAAAATTAGGTTCGCTGCGTATTCCCATCGTCTTCTACGCACCATCCGATTCAACCATCAGCGGAAGATTTCAGCAAGTGGTGCAGCAGGCTGATATTATGCCAACCGTGCTGGATTTATTGGGCTACGACCAACCTTTCTTCTCCTTGGGTGTCAATGCGTTTGATTCAACAGCTGAGCACGCAGCTGTTGCTTTTAAGCACGATCAACATCAGCTGTATCTAAACGGAAAACTGATTTGTTTTGATGGTGAGCATACAACCTTTGCTTTTGATTTAGAGAAAGACTTATTGAATCAGAACAATCTCGTTCATTCCGACATTTCCTTCTCAGACAACGAGCATTTCATCAAGGCGTATCTTCAGAATTACTCTAAGGCCTTGTTGGAAAATAAGATGACATTTGAGGCGTGGGAGGAGAAATGAAATACAAGATTCGCATTATCGTGAATCCCGTTTCGGGAAGTGGTAGAAGAAAGAAGGCGCTAAAAATGATTGATGCGCACTTAGACAAAGACAAATTTGAATTTGAAATTGTCAGAACCGAACGTCACAAACATGCTATTGAGCTTACCAAGCAAGCAATTGAAACCGGTTGCAGAGCTGTTGTTATTGTTGGTGGAGATGGCTCCATCAACCAAGTTGGAGCAACACTTGCTGGAACGGATGTCGCGCTGGGGATTATTCCTGCAGGTTCCGGAAACGGGTTATCGCGATCACTTGGTATTTCAATGAATCCAAAAAAGGCAGTTGAGAACATTAACGACTTCAACTTTAGAACAATTGATACAGGCTTGGCAAACGGCAAAGCGTTTATGAACATGTCCGGTGTTGGATTTGACGCAGCTGTAGCCCATGCTTTCCATCAGCAGAAAACACGCGGGCTTTTCAAATATTTCATGGTTGGTGTTCCGTTGCTGTTCAATTACAAGCTGCAGACCTACAAGATTAATGCAGATGGCCGCGAATTTGAACGGAAAGCTTGG
>DMRV01000096.1:2230-6477 GCA_003456455.1 Flavobacteriales bacterium | reverse complement strand
GGACCTGCTGGAGCAAACGGAACTAACGGTGCGGCTGGACCCGCTGGGCCTGCTGGACCTGTCGGTTGCAATACGGCCAACTTGATTATAAAGTCTAACGGAACAACAGCCGTTTGTAGCCAAATATTCGATAATGGAAGCAATATTGGAATTGGAACAACAACCCCAGCCAATTTTTTAACTATTACCCGTAATGGTACGGGAACTATTTGGCAGAACTTTATTCAGAATACAGGAACTGGTGATGCAAACACTCAAATCATTTCCACCAATGCTACAAACCAAAGCAGGAATTTCCTTGCCGCATCGCAAGCAGCTCCAGTTGGTTTTATTCCGGTAGCCAATGAGGGAACTTGGTTGCCAACTGGAACTGGTGTTGCAGGTGAAGGTGTTGCAGGTGCAGTTAATGGTTACGAGGGTACTGGCGTTTTTGGAAGCCGTTTCAATGATGGTGGTATCGATGCCGGTTGGGGAGGTTTGTTCCTTGCCGATTTAGGCTATACAGGAGCGGTTTTAAATGCCTCGGACAAAAGGCTTAAACGTGACATTAGAAAAATCGAAAATGCTACTGATTTAATACTTCAAATCAAAGGTGTTAATTATGAACATCGCTTAGACGAATACCCAAATATGGGTTTAGGACAAGGCCTGCAATATGGTTTTATCGCACAGGAGCTGGAGGCAGTCATTCCTGAATTAGTTCAAGAAAAATTAATTGATACTCAGGGAACTGCGAGAAAATCAGCTGAATCAAACGCAAAAGAGGACACCAAGGAATTATTTAAAACAGTAAACTATGTTGCCCTTATCCCCGTTTTGGTTGAGGCAATCAAGGAGCAAGAAGCTCGTATCAAAGAGTTGGAAGCTAGACTACTTGAACAGCAGAAGTAAAACCTTTTAAGAAATACAAGCAAAAAGAAAGCCCGATGGAAATTCCATCGGGCTTTCTTTTACTGCAAACTTTAGGGCTTAATTACGCATCAATCTTCGCGTACTTGGCGTTTTTCTCAATAAACTCTCTACGTGGTGGAACTTCATCTCCCATCAGCATACTGAACACTCTGTCTGCCTCAATTGCATTATCAATAGTAACCTTACGCAGCGTTCTGAAAGTTGGATCCATTGTGGTTTCCCAAAGTTGTTCTGCGTTCATCTCTCCAAGACCTTTGTAACGCTGAATGCCTACAGAGCTTTCTTTTCCTTCACCCTTCAGTTTCAAAACAGCCGTGTCGCGCTGATCATCGTTCCAGCAATACTCAGACTTAGCACCTTTTTTAACCAAATAAAGTGGTGGAGCCGCTATGTACAAATAACCAGACTCCACTAACTCCTTCATATACCTAAAGAAGAATGTCAGAATTAAAGTTGCAATGTGACTACCATCCACATCGGCATCACACATAATAATCACCTTGTGATAACGCAGTTTCTCCAAGTTCAGCGCGCGCTCATCTTCGGCAGTGCCAATGGTTACACCAAGTGCGGTGTACATATTCTTGATTTCCTCATTTTCAAAAGCCTTGTGCTGCATGGCTTTCTCCACATTAAGAATCTTACCGCGCAATGGTAAAATTGCTTGGAACATTCTATCTCGGCCTTGTTTGGCTGTTCCGCCTGCCGAATCTCCCTCCACTAGGAATAATTCGCAATTAACAGGGTCCTTATCAGAACAATCTGAAAGCTTTCCTGGAAGACCAGAACCACTCATTACGTTCTTACGCTGCACCATTTCGCGTGCCTTACGTGCTGCATGACGTGCAGTTGCAGCAAGAATCACCTTCTGAACAATTATTCGTGCATCAGCAGGGTGCTCCTCTAGATAGTTCTCAAGCATTTCGCTTACCGCCTGACTTACTGGTGCCGTAACTTCTCTGTTACCCAGCTTCGTCTTAGTTTGACCTTCGAACTGTGGTTCTTGAACTTTCACAGAAACAATTGCTGTGAGTCCCTCACGAAAGTCATCACCAGATATCTCAAACTTTAACTTATCCAACATACCAGAAGAATCAGCATACTTCTTCAAGGTATTTGTCAAACCACGTCTGAAACCCGAAAGGTGCGTTCCACCTTCGTGCGTGTTAATATTGTTCACATACGCATGAATATTCTCTGAATAAGAAGTATTGTAAACCATTGCCACCTCAACAGGAATCCCTCCTTTCTCACCTTCAATACTGATCACCTCGCTAATAAGTCGTTCTCTATTACCATCCAAAAAGGCAACAAACTCCTTCAGCCCTTCATCAGAATGAAAAATTTCTGTCGGGAACTCGCCTTTCTCATCAGGAGTTCTAAGATCCTTTAGCGTTACGGTAATTCCCTTGTTTAGAAAAGACAACTCACGCATTCTTGTTGCGAGCGTCTCATAATTAAACTCTAGCGAGTCGAAAATTTGATCATCCGCCTGAAATTCAACCTCTGTACCACGAAGCTCCGTTGTACCGATTTCTTTTACCTCATTTACTCGCTTACCTCTACTATATTCTTGCTGATAAACTTTTCCTTCGCGGTAAACGGTCGCTCTCAAATTAACAGAAAGCGCGTTAACTACAGACACCCCAACTCCGTGAAGCCCACCAGACACTTTGTAAGAGTCTTTATCAAACTTACCACCAGCACCAATCTTGGTCATTACCACCTCTAGGGCAGAAACGCCTTCCTTCTTGTGCATATCAACAGGAATTCCACGACCATTATCACGAACAATTACTCCGTTCGTTTCGGTGATAGTCACGTCAATATGATCACAATGACCCGCTAGAGCCTCGTCAATAGAGTTATCGACTACTTCATAAACGAGATGATGAAGCCCACGAACACCAACATCTCCAATATACATCGATGGACGCATACGTACATGCTCCATCCCCTCCAGGGCCTGAATACTATCGGCCGAATACCCCTTATTTGGTTTGTCTTTTTCTTCCACTTTATCCGTCTTAATTTTTGTGCTGAAATGTCAACAATCAAAGATACTCAAATACGTACTGACAGCCCCGCGAATACGGTGCTTTCGTTCGTATTTATCAACAAAAAAGGAAGGGTTTTACACAGAACACATCAAAAGCTGAAATTCAGGCCAGCAATGAAGCTAAAACGCTGTACTTGATACTGATTCCACTCTTGATATCTGAGGGCGGCAATGTTCCTAAAATCGATAAAGGCTCCAAGCCATTTACGATAACGATATTCCACTCCAATACTTGCATCGGCAAAGCCTTTCATTGTTATTGGGGTCATGCTTATCACGCCTAGAGAATCAGTACTGAAGCCACGTGCCACACGTGTACCGTATGCGCTGATGCTTGCTTTAAAAATGAGCTTATCCTTTAGGTTATAGTTTCCTGAGAATGTGAATCGGAACGGTGCTTCGTGCCAAGGCTTAATGCTATCGGTTGGCATTACAAACAAGCGGTACTCTGCCTCTGCAACCAATTGCAGTTTACTTTTAAGCTGATAGCTCAGTGCTCCCTTAAAACTTGTTACCCGTACATCATGAAACTCAGCTAAGAACTTATTACCCAGTCCGTCAGAAACATCATTTACAAAGAACATTTGCTGACCTGTGATGATTTCCGCTACGGATAAATCAAAGCCAATACTTCTGGTGATGCTGCCTTTAAATCCACCATAGATATTCAAGCGTTCCCAACTGTTGCTCAGGTTTTGATCTGTATCGAAAAAAGGGTTTAACTGAGACACAGAACGCAGTCCATTACGTTGCACTCCACCTTTGGCGCCAACATAAACGCGTAACATGTCTTTCACAATGAAGTAGTGAAAATCGAGTACTGGAAAAACCAAAACCTTGGTTGTAGAATCGTTTACATCCAACGAGAAATTAACTCCTAAATCAATCCCCCACCTTTCTCGCTTTGCTCGGAATCTTGGCTCAAATCCCCAAATAAAATTGTTTGTGTTCTGACTTGGCTGCGCCAAATTGTAGTAATCGAAAGTTGTGCGGATAAACATGGTCTCCTTCTTAATAGGAAAAGCAATACCGGCCGATAAAGCAGCATAATGTTCCTCTGCTCGAAAATTATCTCTCGTATAACGGTAAGCCAAAGCTGCCTGATTAAGCAAATGTGGTTTCTTTTCCTGGAGGGCAGTCAAATCCAAGTTGAATCCAACATGATGAAAAACCTGATGCAAACTGTCGTCATTTGTAGCTCCAATATTGTCGAAGTTCACATCAGAACGGTCAAATCCGTAGTAGTAGTTTTCATCTACATCATACTCTAAACTAC
>DMRV01000096.1:0-2161 GCA_003456455.1 Flavobacteriales bacterium | reverse complement strand
CTGGCTTCTAGAAACGGCATTGTATAATTACCAAAACCAGCTTTCACAAAACCATTATAAAGCTTCGCGAGTGGTTCGTTGGACAACTTTGCGGCCTGAAGCGGCTCGGCTTCGTACGTAATCTCCTTAGTCTTATTCAAGACCGAATAATTCACCTTTGGCAAACTTGCAGTATCATGTTTTACCTCTGGTCGTGCTAAAATCTTCTTCGCATCGCGAGCAACAGGACGATAGTCCTTCCGAATTGTAAAGCGCAAGCTATCGGGCAAATCGTTCTTTTCGGTTTGCGCATGAACACCAAAAGAAATCGTTAGTGCAACAACTACGAGAATGATATGTGAAATACACTTTTTCATTCTTCGTCCAGTTCAAGTTCATACTCTTCCTCTTCATCCACCTCAAAAATATCGTCTCGCACTTTCCCTTCTTGCTCAAACTCAATATCCCACTCGCTGCCGTCTTTCCGCTCTTGGAGTTTGGGCTGCAATGCATTCACTTCATCTAACTTAAGTTGCGCTTCTTGTTTCAACTCGCCTTCGTAATTATCAATCAAGTTTTGAAGGGTAAGCTTTGCTTGGAACAGGTCGTTCTGTTTGATGTAGTTATCAGCCAAAAGCAAGAATGATTTGGAAATCCACTTGCCATAATTCGGGAAGATGTTGACCATTTCAAACACTAAATTCTGAGATAATTGAAACGAATCTTGCAAGAAGTGGATGTATGCCAAATTGTACATCGCCTCTGCTCCTACTTCATTATTAGACTCAAGTAGTGTTTGTTTGAATCGTTCTTGAGCCATCCGCAAATTATTCTGCGCTAAAGCACATTTTGCAGAAGTAAGACTTGCTTCTCCAAGAACAGCTTCTGGAACCTTATCTGAGCGTTTCAGCTTCATGGCGTATGCGTGTGCAGATTCAAAATTGTTAAGCAAATAATTGCAGCGCATGAGGCCCGCGCGGGCTTCCATTAAGTTTTCAGCACTTTCTGCCACTTCCTCTAGCATCGTGAATCTCAGCAGCGCATCATTGTACTTCTTCTGGAAGAAATAAATCTGCGAAGCAGACATCAGCGCGCGCTCGGTAAACGCATTCTTTTTGAAATCAAGTACTCGGTCGAAACCAATAATAGCCTGGTCATACTTCTTTAATTGAACAGCAGCTTCAGCACGATAGAAGTTCGCGTTGAGCTTGAAAAAGCCGTTAGGAAACTTATCAATATACGCCTGAAACTCAGCCATCGCATTCTCAAGGCTTCCTCTCAAATACATGAATTCTGCGCTCTCGTAATACGAAGTGTCCAATGCACCTGTGGTTATGTCTGGAAAATTGTTTTCTGCCACATATTTCTCAAACCCAGGTACATCTCCATCCTCAACATAAATCTTCTGAATCTTCATCAAAGCCTCCTTAGCTTCTTCGGTTGCGGGATAATTCTCAGCAACTTCTTCGAATAACGGTAACGCCTGTTCATCCAAACTTTGGTTATAGAACAATAGCCCTTTGTTGAGTTTCGCCTTGCGTACATAACTCGAATTTGGATGCTCAGCAATCACCTTATCGAAATACTTTATCGCCTCTTGACTGTTATCTGTGAAGAAATGTGTTTCGGCAATTTCGTACTTAGCATCTGCCGCAAAATCTGTTTCAGGATAGTTTTCCAGCATGGCATTTAGCGTTGCCACTTTGGAAGCATTTTGCCCATCTAAACCATAGCACACGGCAATCTGGAAGATGGCATAATCCGTATCAAACTTGTCATATTTGATGGCCTTATCATAAAACTCAATAGCGCGTTTATTGTCTTTTCCTAGATAGAATGCATCTGCAATTCGCAGCAATCCATCATTCACGCGCAGTGAGTCAACTTCCTCGTAATCCACGTATTTTCTAAACCACGAAATGGCATCTTCATATCGTTCATTTTCAAAATAAACATAGGCTACTCCGTAATGAGCCATGCCAAATTCAGACAAATTAATGGAGCTTGGCGCCTCCATAAACAACTTATAATGTTCCTCAGCAGCTTTCCATTTTCGCATTCTGGAATAGGCCTCTGCTTGCCAAAAAATAGCCTGAGCGGTGATTTTCGGATTGACTGGGTACTTATCTGAACGCTTGAAATAATGAACCGCATTCTTGAACCGCAAATCATGGAACAACTC
>DMRV01000445.1 GCA_003456455.1 Flavobacteriales bacterium | reverse complement strand
CATTCACGCGGACTAGCATATTGTTTAATTACATTTATCCCGCATGAGCTTCCTTCGAACGGTTTTTCTAATTCTTCTTATTGGTGTTTTAGGTGTTATCATTATTGGGTCAGAATCTATGACTCATTTGGTCATAAGTAAATATCAGTTAGGTTGGATGGTAGGTTTGCTACTACCGAAGGTTTTACTTCTTCTAGCATCACTAGCGCTGTTAATAGTTTGCTGGCCAAGCCTTAAAAAACTGGAAAACCTTAAATGGGTTCCGAGCTTTCTAATTATCGGTTTGCCAATTGGCTTATATCTACTTGTAAATGTGCCTTACGTTAATGATTGGACAAAAACTGGAACTGAATTAGTTGGTGAGGGTTCCAATTCCATTGAAGTTTTTTTACAAGAGACGCAACCTGAATTTGAAGGTCTCATTTGTTTTGCCCTTCCAGGATGCGAATATTGTGACCTTGCTATTTCCAAACTAGAATTATTACATCATCGTAATCCTAATCTTGATGTTTTAGTATTCGTTTTTACTAAGGATTCTGCTGTAGTAAATTCCTACAAAAATCAATCTGTTGGTTCTTCACTTACCTATTTACCCGTTCCCAATCCCAACGAATCGATTCAACTCAACAATGGTAATTTTCCTAGCTTTTTCTATTTCAAAAACGGAAAACTAAGGTACCGTTGGTTTAGTGGTGAATTTGGCTATCCAGCTTTTGATTGGGTAGAATCGAGGCTACAGTAGCCGAATCTGCAACCCGCGTGTTCGGTGTGTCCATATTAATGTTTGGAATACGCTCTACATAAGTCGTTTCTAAGCTGACATGACCGAACTCTTCTGTCACTTTACCGCGTAGTTTATAAATGCCAGGGCCACGAAACGGATAACGCGCAGCCACATTCGGAAACTGAACGCTATTAATCCATTGTCCTTCAAGGTCGATGAGATTTCCGAACGTCATGTACTTGCCATTGCTGGTATGCGTACCGCGAATGTGAACTCGGTAACCGATAATCTCCACGGTTTCATTTACACGCTGATGAATTTCGGCCGCAGTAGTTGTAGGTAATCCCGTTCGGTCAATTAGCTCGAATGGCGAAATAGTGACGGGAAAGCCGAGTAGCTCCATTTCGTCATACGCGTTTTCCAGTTTATGATACCAGAGTTCAGGCAATTGGAATTCCTTTACATCGCTATCAAACAACTTCTTTTCAGGTTTAGAAACTTTGGTATGTCCCAACAAGAAATGTGCATCCCAAAGCAAAGCTTTTTTATCTTTTCCCGTAAACCGGAACGCCCCAATTCTGATAAGAATACGCAACTGTTCCAACGAAACAGGAGCACGTTTTACCGCATCTCTCAGGTCTAGGTATTTACCATTTTCCTGTCGTTCGGTTAAAAGGTACTTGAGCGTTTCAACCTCCAAGCTGTTCACCATTCCAAGGCCGATATAAATCTTGTTTCCGTAAATCGTGGCTCCGCTATTACTGCGGTTTACACACGGTAAATTGATTTCCGCTCCATGTAGTTTTGCTTCGTGGAGGTACAACTCGCGTGAGTAAAAACCACCACCGTTATTGACTGTGGCCACCATGTATTCCATCGGGTAATGCGCTTTTAAGAATAGCGCCTGAAAACTCTCCACCGCATAGCTGGCCGAGTGACCTTTGGCAAAAGCGAAGTTTCCGAAACTCATAATCTGTTCCCAGATTTTCTCAATGGTTTCCTGCCGATGACCTTTCGCAATGCAATTGCTGAAAAATCGGTCTTTAATCTTCCCGAATTCGTTGCGCTCACGGAATTTCCATGACATGCCTCTGCGCAACACATCGGCTTCTTCCAAAGTGAGGCCAGCAAACATGTGTGCCACTTTCAGCACATCTTCCTGATAAACCATAACTCCGAATGTATCGTGCAAAATATCATACATCTCAGGGAGTTCTGCTCGAGCTACTTTCTGCCTTTCCACATCCTGAAACCGAAGAATGTATTCGCGCATCATTCCACTTTTAGACACACCCGGACGAATGATGGAACTAGCCGCCACCAGCCGGTTGTAATCTTCTGCTTTTAGCTTAATGAGCAACATGCGCATAGCGGGCGACTCCACATAAAAAGCCCCAACGGTTTTACCGTGTTTCAGTAGCTTTTTGATGGCCGAGTCTTCTTTGAAACGCGGAATGTCGTGTATGTCGATGTCCACGCCTTGGTTCTCACGAACGATGGAAATCGAGTCTTTGATCTTACCCAGTCCGCGCTGAGCGAGAATATCGAATTTGTGCAGCCCCACATCTTCTGCTACGTGCATATCAAACTGCGTGGTAGGAAAACCCTTAGGCGGTAAAAACGTGGCACTATAAGAATGGATATCAAGTTCTGGAATGAGAATTCCGCTGGAATGTACCGTAGTATGATTGGGGAAGCCCTGAATGCGTTGACCATATTTCAATACCAGTTTGGATAGGTGGTCGAGTGAATCAAGATTGGTGTAGCGGCTATTCAGCCGGTCAATTTCTTCGGCCGGAAGGCCAAGCACTTTTCCTAATTCGCGTTTTACAGAACGGTCTTTAAACGTAGAGTAAGAGCCTTGCAAAGCGGCTTTCGGAAAACGTTCAAAAATATACCGCGTTACATCTGCGCGGTCTCTCCATGAAAAATCAATATCAAAATCGGGTGGATTTTTCCGTGATGGATTGATGAAGCGTTCGAAATAAAGGTCGAGCTCAATCGGATCCACATCTGTAATGCCAATTATATAAGCCACCATGCTGTTGGCGCCACTACCGCGCCCAATATGGAAATAACCCTTGTGCGTGGCATACTTCACAATATTGTGGTTGATGAGAAAGTAACTGAAGAACTTCTTCTGTTCAATAATGTCCAATTCCTTTTTCAAACGGTCTAAAACCGTCTTGTTCGGATTTGGATAACGGTATTTCAAATTCTGCTGACACAGCTGTTCAAGTCGTTCTTTATCCTCCTGAAACGAACCCAGAAAATGATGCTGGTTATTGGAAACCTCATAATTACCGAACTCGAAATTGACGTGACAATCCTGTAATAATCGTTCGGTGTTTTGGATGATGTGCGGGAATTCTGCAAATACATCGCGTAGCATTTCGCAACTCCAAAACGTATCCTTTTCGGTTGTTTGTTGGTCGGGCGGCAGTTTGCTCAGTAAACAGTTCTGGTCGATGGAGCGTAGCAATCGGTGCGTATTTAAATCGTACTTGCTTCGGAAAGTCATCGGTTGTAACACCACCAGTTTTTCTTTCTGCTTTATACATGGCGACAAACGTAAGCGCATCAATTCGGATGGAGCAACACCCACAAATTCGTTCTCTTTTAGCACTCGGTTTGGTGCGTTAGATAATGGGTAAATGATGTAAACGTGAGAGAACACGGGCGCATCATTCAGAACATCTTCACCACTTCGACTTCGCTCAGTGCGGGCTCCCATCAATTGCTGAGAAAGATGCTTGTTGATTTCTCTGAAACCCTCGTTGTTTCGCGCTAGCCCCACATACTTGGTCTGTGCCTTTACCTTGAAATCGATGCCAACCACAGGATGCACCTCAAACTCGCGCGACTGCCGTAAAAACTCCAAACAAGCGGCCGAACTGTTTACATCCGTCAATGCCACAGATTGCGCTCCCGCACGCACAGCAATTTTGAGCAGTTGTTTGGGGCTTACCGTTCCGTAATGGAAGCTGTAGTGTGTATGGCAGTTGAGTAGCACGTTCAGTAAGCTTTTTATAACTCCACTATAAATACATACGTGATGCTAAGGGTTCCTCACTTCAATTTCCACATCGTCAATCCACTGATAATGTGCCCCAGCATTCAGAGCATTCAGAGAAGCATATGTTTTGAAAATATGCCAGCTTATAAACCCTTTCTGAGTTGACACTTTTCCAACTTGATTAATCAACCTTTTATCATTTATAGTACAGACAAACTGACCATTTCCATTTTTATCTGAAACCAAATGAAATTCAATACGAAACCATTCTCCAAGTGGTATCTCAATTTCATTTTTCTTTCTTGTTTCGTTTAGTGTAGTCTGTATCCAATCTGGCCGTTGCTTTTTCCATTCTGGCCCCTGTTGACCTTGTATCTTCCAAAAAAGAGGACCTCCTGTTTTTCTCCTATTGATATACAGGCCTATTCTGTAACTATTATTCACTCCCCTTATTTCAGTTATTTGTCTCCATGAGTTTTTAGGCATAACAGATTCCAAGTTCTCTTGCAGTTTCATTTTATACGAAACACGGATATCTTGAAACATACTTTCTGGGTCATTGATGAGATTCAACTGATTCCTAGCCAACTTGGCATCTTGGTTTTTCACCCCTTTCTTGACTTCTTGATAAAGGGTTTGCGTTTTCCTTCCATCGTATCCCTTGGTTGTTACGATACTCGTTTCCACTACTGTTGATGGGTCTTCTTTTTCACTTATAAGGTAAATGAACATTGATTTATCATTATTACCAGGAAGGTCGTAAGGCCACTTTGCACCCGTTTTTGCATCTGTTCCGATTATATGCTGACCCCACTTTCCATTTTTGCCTGTAGTTGGTGGAGTAATCTGAATGTTTCCTTCGAATGTTGATTTGAAGTAAAATCGTGCATCTGTACATTGATGATTATCTTTCTTCGTAATGTTTGGGGTTTTACAAGCATAAAGAACTGTTGTTAGGAACAAGGCCAATAATACCTTTAAGCGTCTGGGAGTATAGAGTGTAAAAAAAAATGACATCTGATATTTCTGTTTAAGGTCTTATTGGTTTAGAAGTATTTTAAATACGTGTAATGATAGTCGCTTTGAATTGACTGTTCATCATGGTTAAAACCGTATTAACTACGCAAGCATTATTATAGTTTATGCTAGTCCGCCTGTGTGCA
>DMRV01000165.1 GCA_003456455.1 Flavobacteriales bacterium | reverse complement strand
GTATGACCATACCACAGGATTGGTGGTGTTGTTGGAGAAAACGAATTAAGTTTTGTCAAAGAAAAAACCATTTGTACTACGTCTCAATCCTGAGACGATGAAAGCTGTTGAAAAATGGGCTGCGGATGAATTCCGCAGCTCAAACGGTCAATTGGAGTGGATAGTGAATAAGACACTGAAAGAAGCAGGGAGATTGCCTAAGATAAAGGAAGAGTAATCGCCTTAATCTTCATCTCATTCCAAAGAGGAAGAAACGACTTTGAGTGCAGTTTCCAGTCCATTAATATCCGAGCCTCCGGCACTAGCATAAGTCGGCTGTCCGCCACCACCACCTTTGATGTGAGCCGCAAGTGGGCGAATCATTTCGCCAGCTTTCCAACCCTTAGAATCCACTAAGTCTTGAGAAATGACCAAATAAAGCCCTGGTTTTTCATTGGATACAACTCCCAGTAGTGCAACTAAACCATCTTCCTTTTTCAAGTCGAAGCAAAGGTTTTTAATGGCGTTAGAATCTTCCAGCGAGATACGTTCTGCGATAAGCTTATAATCACCTTTATCAACAGCTTTAGCCAGTAATTCGTCTTTCAAACCTGAAGCAGCCTTGGCATTAAATCCTTCTATTTTCTGCTGAAGCTCTTTAATTTGAGATTGAAGTTGTTGAATGCTTTTTAGTGGATTTTTCGTTTTGAGAACGCTCTTTAGCTCATTCACTTGCGTATAAGCCGAATTAAGCGCATCAAAAGCAACGACTCCAGTTACCGCTTCAATTCTACGAATACCAGCAGCAACGGAGCCTTCGGAGGTGATTTTTAGCAATCCAATGTCCCCGGTGGCGTTTACATGTGTTCCGCCACAGAGCTCCACTGAGAAGTCTTTGTCGAATGTAATTACTCGCACAACATCTCCATATTTTTCCCCAAAAAGAGCCATGGCACCCATTTCCTTAGCGGTATTTATCGGAACATTCCGCTTTTCGTTTAGCTGAATATTTGCACGGATTTGTGCATTCACTTTTTCTTCAATTTCGGTCAATTCTTCATCAGAAACTTTACTGAAGTGGGAGAAATCAAATCTCAAATATTCAGGGTTTACCAATGAGCCTTTTTGCTCTACATGGTCTCCGAGAACGTTTCGCAAGACCGCATGGAGTAGGTGAGTGGCTGAATGATTCAGCCCTGTTGCTTTTCGCTTTTCGCTATTTACTACAGCTTTGAAGACTGCTCCCGCATCACTCGGTAGTTCTTCAACTAGGTGAATAATCAGGTCATTCTCTTTTTTTGTGTCGAGAATCAAGGTCTTTTCTCCGTTGGCTTCAATATATCCCGTGTCGCCAACTTGTCCACCGCTTTCTGCATAGAATGGTGTGATGTTGAACACAAGCTGATAAAACGCTTCTCCTTTAGCCGTAACCTTCCTGTGTCGAGTTATGAATACATCAGTTTCTAGCAAATCGTAGCCCACAAACTCTTCTCGGTCGTCTTGTTTAAGTACGGTCCAATCTGAACTTTCTGTTACCGTAGCAGCACGAGAACGCTCTTTTTGTTTTTGAAGGCCTTCGTTGAAACCTTGAATGTCCACGTTAAGCCCTTTTTCTCGAGCCATCAGTTCTGTAAGATCAATCGGGAAGCCAAACGTGTCGTAAAGTTCAAAAGCAAATCCACCATCGATGGTTTTTCCTTTTAATGAATCGACATGATTGTTGAAACGGTCAATTCCTTTATCGAGTGTGCGTAGGAAAGAAGATTCTTCCTCCTGAATTACACGAATAATCAGCTCTTGCTGTTTTTTTAATTCTGGGAATGCATCACCCATTTGGTCCGCTAGTATTGGAACCAATTTGTGCATGAATCCCTCTTTGAAATCAAGAAAACTGTAGCCGTAGCGAATAGCTCTTCGTAGAATCCGTTTTATCACGTACCCCGCACCTGAATTGCTTGGAATTTGACCATCAGAAATGGCGAAAGAAACAGCTCTGATGTGGTCAGATATTACGCGAATAGCCACATCAGTCTGATTATCTGAAGCTGTGTATTTAATACCACTTAAATCGGAAATCTTTGCAATAAGTGGGCTGAAAACATCGGTGTCGTAGTTTGATGTCTTGCCTTGCAGTGCCATACAAAGCCGTTCGAACCCCATTCCCGTATCAACATGTTGAGAAGGGAGATTCTCTAATGAACCATTTGATTTTCTATTGAATTGTATAAACACCAAGTTCCAAATTTCCACTACTTGTGGGTGGTCTGCATTCACCAAATCACGACCAGGTTTGGCCTTCCGTTCTTCATCTGAACGTAAATCGACATGAATTTCTGAACACGGACCGCAAGGCCCTTGGTCGCCCATTTCCCAGAAATTATCCTTCTTATTCGCTCTCAGAATTCTATCAGACGGTAAGAATTTCTTCCACAAATCTTCAGCTTCTGTGTCTGCTTCTAGTTTATCAGCAGCATCACCCTCAAAAACGGTTGCGTATAAACGTTCTGGGTCTAGACCGTAAATATCAACCAGAAGTTCCCAAGCCCATTCAATTGCCTCCGTTTTAAAGTAATCTCCAAAACTCCAATTGCCAAGCATCTCAAACATGGTATGATGGTAGGTGTCAACACCCACTTCTTCCAAATCGTTGTGCTTGCCCGAAACGCGCAGACACTTCTGCGTATCTGCAACACGTAGATCCTTTGCCGCTCTGTTTCCAAGGAAAATATCCTTGAACTGATTCATGCCTGCATTGGTGAACATCAGCGTTGGGTCGTCCTTCACAACCATTGGTGCAGATTCCACAATTCTGTGCTGTTTTTCGTTGAAGAAATCGAGGAATTTCTGGCGGATTTCCTTGCTAGTCATGTTCGGTTTGATCTTTGGGTCAGATGCAGATGGCTAATTCACTGTAGAATAGCTCGTTAATCAATTTTCTTAAATTCGCGAAGCTTATTCATTTTGAAAGGCGGCAAAATTAAGGAATAGACAAGGAATGTCTAAAGTCAAATTCCAGTTTGATAAACGTACGTTAACCTACCGAAAGGTTGAGATTGGAACGAAGCAGGTTTTGTTCCG